>JAJTBU010000318.1 GCA_021286735.1 bacterium | reverse complement strand
CTGAAATTCGCTTACCGCGAAGGCTGGGGCGAAAAATTCGGCCAAAAGGATCCGGTCTCCTACCGCTACTGGTTCGAGTGGACGGTTCCCGACGCGGGCACCGAGACGGTCGCCGATTACCACTTCGATCTCACGGCGGCGGGAAAGGCCAAGCTCGACGCCGTTAAGCTCCCGGACATCTTTCCCGCGATTGTCCACACCCCCAACACGCAGTACACGGGCTGGTACTTCGCCGGCGACTTCGCGGACATGCAGTTCTCGGCGACCCCCTTCAAGATGCTCGGCATCGCGGCGATCAAACGCCTTCTGGCCGACGACACGGTCGACTCCAACATGTACTTCTACTGGAAAGCCTATGTCCCGCTCATGCGGCACATCCTGGCGGAGGTGGAGACCGCGAAAGCGGCCAGGGCGGCGATGGCCGGCGGGAAGACGGAACTCGCGGTGCCGACGCGCGCCTTCGGCAATGGATTCCAGGTGCGCGACAAGGAAGGCGTCTGGAGAGATTTCTATATTCGCGGTGTGAACATGGGGCTCGCCGAGCCGGGCAAGTACTTCACCGATTTCCCCGACTCGGTGGACACCTACCGACGCTGGCTCGGGCAGATCGCCGACATGAACGCCAACACCATCCGTGTCTACACCCTGCCGCCCCCCGAGTTCTACAAGGCGCTCCTCGTCCACAATACGGAGCGGCCCGACAGGGCGCTCTACCTGCTGCAGGAACTCTGGCCCGAGGAACACCCCGCCAACGGGGATTACCTGGCGGCGGACTATCAAGCGGCCTACCTCAAGGAAATCGACTACGGCATCGACGCTGTCTACGGCCGCGCGAACATCCCCGAGCGGAAGGGACGGGCCTGGGGAATCTATTCGGCGGACGTCTCGCGCTGGCTCCTGGGCTGGCTCGTCGGCAGGGAGCTGGAGAGCGAGGAAGTGATGTCGAACGACCAGCGGAACCGCGGCGTGTCCTACAAGGGCACCTATGTCTCGGCGGGACCCGCGGCCTCGCCGACCGAGGTGTGGCTGGCCGAGTCACTCGACGAGGTGGCTTCGATCGAGGCCGCGCGCTACAACACCCTGCACCCCGTGGCCATGGTGAGCTGGCCGACGCTGGACCCGGCTTGGCACGACACGGAATGGGACCCCGTCACCGGCAAGAAGAACAAGGGCAACGACCGCGCCATCGTGACCATCGATCATCTGGAGATGACGCCGGCTATGGCCGCCGGGCTTTTCGGCGCCTACCACATCTACCCGAACTACCTCGACTTCATGGTCAACGAGCCGTCCTACGGCGCCTATAAAGACGCGGATGGCGTGCTCCGGTATGGCGGCTACCTCAAGGAATTCATGCAGAGCCACAAGCGCTATCCCGCCGTGGTCGCCGAATTCGGCATGGCCAACGGCTTCGGCGTCGCGCATATCTCGCCCGACGGGCTCAACCACGGCGGCGCCACCGAAACCTCGGCCGGCAAGAACATCCTCAGGATGTACGAGGCGATCAAGCGCGAGGGTTACGCCGGCGCGGTGATCTTCGAGTGGATGGACGAGTGGGTGAAGAAGACCTGGACTACCGAGACGCTGATGATCCCCTACGACCGCCACGTGCTCTGGCACAACGTCGTCGATCCCGAGCAGAATTACGGACTCATGGCCAACGAGGTGGTCCCGCCGGCCGAGCCGCAGAGAACCTACGCCGGAACCGGAAGCATGGAGTCAATGCAGGTCGCCGCCGACGCCTCCTATCTCAACATCACTCTGCGCCTGCGCGGCGCGCCCGATTTTTCGCGCGAAGAGCTGCTGATAGGGCTCGACACCTTGGGCCGCGGGCTGGGCGCCACGGCCTGGCCCGACATCGGCAAGAAGACCAAGTCGGGGCTGGAATTCGTCGTGCGGATCGGCTCACCCGACAAGGCCGACCTCCTCGTGATCCCGTCGTACAACGCGGCCCTCTCGCGCTACGCGACCGCGCGCCAGGAGAATGGGACCTTCGAGCGCATCGACATGCTCGTCAACGGCGCCGTGACGACGAAGGACGGCCGGAAGATTCCCGAGCGCCGCTTCGACGCTTCCGCCCTGCGCAAGGGAAGCTTCGACGAGGCCGGCAACCTGTGGAACCTGAACGGCTCGACGATCTCGATACGCCTTCCCTGGACCTATCTGAACGTGGCCGATCCTTCCTCCCGAACCCTGATCCAGGACGCGAGGACGGGCGTCTACATCGCCGGCAGGGACGAGATCAGGACGACGCCCTCCGACGGCTTCGTGCTCGACGCGGTCGCCTGGGACCGCGTGCAGGGCAAGGTTTCGGGCGGCCTCGTGTCCGACCCCGCCCTGCCTTATTTCTGGAAAGTGTGGGAAGATACGCCGCCCTACCGTGAGCGGCTCAAGAAGAGCTTCTTCATTATCAAGGAGGCCTGGGCGGCAGAGGCCGCGGCCGCGAAGGGGCAGTGAGGGGGGCCGTGAGGGGCGGGGGGAAGCCCCCCTAAATGACCGCCTTGACGCCGGGAAGCTTCGCCACCTCGGCGTAGAGCCTGTCCATCGTGGCCTTGGAGTCGACGGCGACGCGGGCGCCCATGCGCCCGTATTTGGCGCCAGGCTTGGCCACGCCTTGAATCAGCGAGCAGGGAACCGATATCCTGGCGAGGGCCGCCGCGAGCGCCTTTTCAAGATCCCCAGCCTCGGCCAGCGTATAGATGATACGCAGATCGAAGCGGACGGGGTAGTCGATCTGGATTCCGGCGAAGGGACCCGCGCAGGAAGGCCCCGGTTCGGGCATCCCGGCGCCCGGAAACTGAATTCCATTCATGCCGCCGAGTATGGCGGAAGCCCGCGATTTTGTCGAGGTCGCGGCGGCCCGCGGGGCAAGGGGCGCCCGCGCCGCGACAGCGACCGAAAGGAGCATTCGATGACTGATCAGCGTCTCGTCAG
>JAJTBU010000317.1 GCA_021286735.1 bacterium | reverse complement strand
CGCGAACTTTGCCTTGAGCCAGCCGACGATGCCTCCCCAGAGCGCCCCGGCGAGGCCCGCGGCGGCCACCGCGGCGACCCAGTGCAGCACGGGGATGGGCGGAAAGTAGAGCGCCATGAACTGCGCCACGGTCAGCCCGACGATGTACTGGCCCTCAGCCCCGATATTGAAGAGGCCCGCGCGCGCCGCGAATCCCATGGAGAGCCCCGAGAGGATGAGCGGCATGCTGGCGGTCAGCCACTCTCCGATATAGCGGGGGTTCCAGGTGCCGCGCGTGATGTCGAAGCCGGTGAGGGTCTGGAGGAGGGCGGTGTACATGCCCGAGGGTTTCTTGCCCACGGCGACGATCAGGATGGTTCCGCAGAGGAAGCCGAGGATGACGACCGACACCGATATGACTCCGGGGTTGGCCAGGAAGCGCCCGGCGCTCCCGCTTTGCCGCTGCTCGCGCTTCATCGCTGTGCCTCCGGTTCCCGCCTCGATACGCCCGCCATCATCGCGCCGATCTCGCGCTCGTCCGCCGATTCGGCGTCCACGATGCCAACGATCTCGCCCTTGGAAATAGCGGCGATCCTGTCGCAGAGGTTGAGGATCTCGTCCAGCTCGAAGGAGACCAGGAGGACGGCGCGGCCCTTGTTCCGCTCGGCGAGAATCCGCGCATGGATGTTCTCGATCGCCCCGACGTCGAGCCCCCGCGTCGGCTGGGCTACGACGAGAAGGTCAGGAGAAAGCTCAATCTCGCGCGCGATGATCGCCTTCTGCTGGTTGCCGCCCGACATGGACCTGACCTTGGTAGCGGCGCCTTCGCCGGCCCTGATGTCGAAGTCCTTGATCAGGGCCGCCGCGTTGCGCTCCATGGCGCCGCGGTCGAGGACCCCGAGCCCGCTGGAGTAGGGCGCTTTCCCGTAGGTCTTCAGGACGAGGTTCTCGTCCAGGCGGAAGTCGAGGACGAGGCCTTCCTTCTGCCGATCCTCGGGAACGTAGCCGATGCCTCCCTGGATCCTGGAATGGATCGAGGTTCGCGTTATCTCCTCACCTTTCAGGAAAATGCGGCCCTTCTCGACGTGACGCAGGCCGGTGATCGCCTCGACGAGTTCGGCCTGCCCGTTGCCGTCCACGCCGGCGATGCCCACGATCTCGCCGCGGCGCACTTCGAGGGAGAAATTCCTCACCGCCTCGAGCCCGCGCGCGTTCCTTACCGAAAGGTCCTCGATCTTGAGAATGGTCTCCCCAAGATTGGCTTTCGGCTTCTCAAGGCTGAATTGGACTTCTCGCCCCACCATCATGGCGGCCATGTCGGATTCGGACGCGGATGCCACGTCGACCGTTCCGACCACCTTACCCCTGCGCAGGACCGTGCAGCGCGACGCGGCCTGCTTGATCTCCTTCAATTTGTGCGTGATGAGGATGATGGTCTTGCCCTCCGCCTTGAGCCGCTCGAAGATGAGCATGAGCTCGTCGATCTCCTGGGGGCGGAGCACGGCGGTCGGCTCGTCGAATATGAGGATATCGGCCTTTCGATAGAGTATTTTCAGGATCTCGACGCGCTGCTGCATCCCCACGGTTATGTTCTCGATGAGCGCGTCGGGATCGACGTCCAGGCCGTAGAGCGCCGACAGCTCGCCGACCCGTTTCCTGGCCGCGACTATGTCGACGTCGCCCCAGCGGTTTCGCGGCTCGTCGCCGAGGATGATGTTCTCGGTGACGGTGTAGTTGTGGACGAGCTTGAAGTGCTGATGCACCATGCCGATTCCCAGCGCCGTGGCGTGATTCGGGTCGGCGATGCGCACTTGCTTGCCGCGTATGGAGATGGTGCCCGAATCAGGCTCGTAGAGCCCGAAGAGTATAGACATGAGGGTGGACTTTCCCGCGCCGTTCTCCCCGAGGATCGCGTGGATCTCGTTGTCGCGGACGCGGAGCGTGACGTCGTCGTTGGCGACGACGCCCGGGAACACCTTCGTGATTCCCGCCATCTCAATAGCGTATGAATCCATCGAAAAAGCTCCTGAACTGAAGAAAGGGCCGCGGCGGCGATTCGCCTTCCGCGGCCCCAGATTTGCTAAAGCCTAGCGATCCGGCGGAAGATCAGTCGTCGGAGGCCTTGAGAGTCGCCGGGACGAGGCCGGCGGCTTTCGCCGCGGCGAAGGTCGGCACGACCTTGATCTCGCCCTTGACGATCTTAGCCTTGGCGTCGTTCACCTGCTTGACGATGTCGGCGCCGAGCTCGGCGTTCTTGTCGGAGAAGCCGACGCCGTCGATCTTGGTGTCGAACACGACGACCTGGCCCTTGAAGGTCTTGTTCTTGACCGCGTTGAGCGCGTATTTCGTGGAGTTCTCGACGCGCTTGATCATCGAGGTGAGCACGGCGGACTTGCCCGTCGCGTAGATGCCGTCCTCGTACTGGTCAGAGTCGACGCCGATGGCCCAGACGTTCTTGCCCTGGGACCGGTACTCCTTGGCCTGGGCGATCGTGCCGTTGCCGGTGCCGCCCGCGGCGGAGAAGATGGCGTACACGCCGGAATCGTACCAGTTCTTGGCCTGGGCCTTGGCGAGCTCGGGCTTGCCCCAGTCGTTGGCGTAGTAGTCGACGATCTCGGCCTTGGGGAGCACGGACCGGATGCCCTGGACCCAGCCCATCTCGAACTTCGTGATTACGGCGCCGGGAACTCCGCCGATGAAGCCGAACTTCGGGTTGGCGATCTTGTCCTTCTTGGCTTTGAGGGCGGCAGCCACGCCGACGAGGTAGGAGCCCTCGTGCTCGGAGTAGGAGGCTTCCATGACGTTGGGTTTGCCGATCCAGTCGACGTCGACGATGAGGTACTTCTGGTTGGGATATTTGGCGGATACTTCGGTGAGGGCCTCGGCGAAGGTGAATCCGGTGACGATGATGAGGTCGTACTTCTCGTCGGATGCCTGCATCAGGTTGGGGATGTACATGTCCTGGGTCTG
>JAJTBU010000316.1 GCA_021286735.1 bacterium | reverse complement strand
GAAGGCTTCCTTGGTGATGTTCGCCAGCTGGGGTCCGAAATCGCCTGTCGTCTTGAGATTCTTGAGGATCTTCGGATACTCGATGGCGTTCTCCCGGGCGAGGGCCTGTCCGTCCCTGGTCTGCTTGTTCAGCGTGCGCACTTCGGTGTTGAGCAGAGGGTACATCTTGTTGTAGACGAAGGCACCGTCGCCGCGGTAGGTCGCCTGGTCGGTGAACTTGCCGAGCAGCTTGTACTTGCCGTTATCCTTGTCCACCCACTCGTAGTGCAGCCCCTCGATGCCGAGGTAGGTGAGCTCGTCGCCTTCCCTGCCGTAGAGGTAGTTGAGGTACTCCATCGCCTTCTCGGGGTACTTCGAGGTGGAGGCGATGCAGTTCAGGTAATTGTAGCGCGGGTACTGCTTGATCGCGCCGCCCTTGCCGCCGGGGCCGGCGATGATCGCGAAGCCGAAGGTCGGGGAGGGGTTCTTCTCGACGTAGCGGCCGGGCATCCAGTTGTTCGTGGTGCCGACGTCCTGGAAATCGAAGATGCCGGTGCGGCCGGTCCAGAGCTTCTCGAAGGCGCTCATCAGGGGCAGGGTGACGAAGTCGGGATCGAGGATGCCGTCCTGGTACAGCTTGCGCAGATACTTGATCGCGTCGAGGTACTGGGGCGCCTTCATGTAGGTGGTCACCGTGCCATTCTTCAGGAGGTAGTTTTGGTTCACCGCGATGCCGTAGGCGCCGAAGATGTGCTCGAAGGTGCGCATGTTGGCCATGGTGCCCACGTAGCCGATCGTGTCCTTCTTGCCGTTGCCGTCAGGGTCGTCGTTGGTGAAGGCGTAGAGCACCTTGTAGAGCTCGTCGAGGTTGGTCGGCATCTTGAGCTTGAGGCGGGCGAGCCAGTCGGTCCTCACCGAGAGGTTCGAGGTGTAGTCCAGCGAGGCGGGGAAAATCCCGTAGATGCCGTCGCCCTGGTTCACCGGGGAGTTCTTGAGCAGGCTGCCGACTTCGGCCACGATGTTCTGGCCCCCGGACTTGAGGAGCTTGTCCATCTTGAGGAGCATGCCCTGGTCGCGGAACTCGACCGTGTCCACGACGTTGCCGTCGACCCAGAAAATGTCCGGCAGGGTGCGCGCCGCGATGAGGGTGTTCAGCTTGGCCGTGTAGTCCTTCTCGGGGACGTAGACGAAGGTGAGGTCCACGCCGAGCTTCTCCTCGAGGGCGCGCTTCACCGAGTTTGTCGCCGAGGGAGTGTTGTCGCCGAACATCATCACGGTCAGGGGGACGCGGCCGGCGGCGCCGGCGCTCGCGACCAGGCAGGTGAGGGCGATCGCCGCCATGATCCCGGAAATGATCCGCTTTCTCATAAAAACCTCCTTGGGAATCTCTCTATCCGTTCATCAAAAGAAAATCGCACAACGTTAATCGCGGCGCTCACTCCTTGACCGCCCCCAGCGTGATGCCCCTGGTGTAGTAACGCTGCAGGAAGGGATACACGAGGAGGATGGGGATGATCGAGACCGCGATGGTGGCCATCTTCATGCTCTCTTCGGTGAGGTTGGCCGCCGCGCTCAGGTTCTGTATGCCCGACAGCGAGTTCAGCGTCCCCGTCGAGGCGATGAGCTTGCGCAGGTAGACCTGGAGGATTTCGAGCTGGGGCTTGTTGATGTAGAGGATGCCGTCCATGTACTCGTTCCAGTAGGCCACGCCGTAGAACATCGCCACCGCCGCGATGGCCGGCTTCGATATGGGGAAGAATATCCGGAAGAGCACAGTGAGCGAATTGGCGCCGTCCATGTGGGCGCTCTCCTCGAGCGAGTCGGGCACCGATTTGAAGTAGTTGCGCAGGATGAACATGTTGTAGGCGCTCATCGCCGAGGGCAGGACCAGGGCCCAGAATTTGTCGATGAGCCCGTAGGACTGCACGATCAGGTAGGTGGGGATCATCCCGCCCGTGAAGAGCATCGTGAAGAAGAAGGCCATGGAGAGGCCGCCGCGCCCGCGCAGCCGCCTGCGGGAGAGCGGGAAGGCGGTGAGTATGCTGAGCGCGATGGCGATGAGGGTGCCCACCGCCGTCCTCAGGATAGTGTTCCCGTAGGCCACGAATATCTGCGAAGTCTTGAAGATCATCTCGTAGGCCAGGAAGCTGGGCTTCCGCGGCAGGAAGAAGAGCCCGCCCGACATGGCGGCGTTCGAATCGCTGATCGAGTACATGAGGACGTGCCAGAAGGGATAGGTGGTCGTGAAGCAGAAGAGGATGAGGAAGAGGCTGACGAAAAAGTGCCCGACCCGCTCGCCCGCGGATTCCCTGACCCCGCGCTGTTTAAATTTCCGCATGTGCCGGCCCCCTCACATGATCCCGCTGTCGGGGTCGAGCTTCTTGGCGACGGCGTTCGTCGCCAGGACGAGGACCAGGCCGATGGCCGACTGGAAAAGCCCCGCGGCGGCGGCTTCCGCGAATTTCTGCTGCTCCATGCCCAGCGTGTAGGCGTAGGTGTCGATGATGTCGGCCTTGGAGATCACGAGATAGTTCGAGATGGCGAAAATCTGGTCGAAGCCCGCGTACATCATCTCGCCGACGCGGAAGATCAAAAGGATGACGATGGTCGGCCTCAGGCTCGAGAGCGTTATGTGCCACATCTGTCGCAGTCTGCCCGCGCCGTCTATGGCCGCGGCCTCGTAGAGCTGCTGGTCGATGCCGACGATGGCGGCGAGGTAGACGATGGTGCCCATCCCGGCGCCCTTCCACACGTGCGAGGCTATGATCACCCACTGGAAGGTCTCTTTCTGGCTCATGACATTGTTGATCGCGCCGGTGTAGCCCAGGGATCGCAGGAAGCCGGGGATGGCGCCGCCCGTCGTGTTGAACATGGCGTAGAGGATGCCGTTGATCACGATCCAGGAGACGAAGTTGGGCAGGATGAAGAGGGTCTGCGCCAGCTTCCTGGACGTTCGTCCGCGCAGTTCGTTGATCATCAGCGAGAGGATG
>JAJTBU010000315.1 GCA_021286735.1 bacterium | reverse complement strand
CTCAGCTCGAGATAGGAGGCCGCCTCCGCGTCGCCCTTCAGGTATTTTCCGAAAAAGGCGGCCGCGAAGTGCTGGGCGATATTGTTGGCGCGCGTCGCGTCCCAGACGGGGTCCATGTAGTGTTTCCAGTATTTGGCGCCCGGCCCCGGCTCGGCGACCACCTCGGCGGGGGCTGGAATGGGGGCGATCGCGTTGTGTCCGGCGTTCTCGAAGGTGAGGAGGCAGCGCTCCGCGCCCTCGCAATATTCGAAAATATTCCGAACGCCCGGCGAGTAGCCCACCGTCGTGTCGGCGTCTCCCGCCATGAAGAAAACAGGCGTCTTTATCGCGGCCAGCCCGGAGCGGTTCCAGAAGCCGTTGGGCCAGCCCCAGGGGGCGATGGCGATCGCCGCCCTGATCCGCGGGTCCCGGCTCGCCTCGTATTCGGGATTGCCCGCCTGCCGCCTCGCGAGGAGGAGTTCCGGCGGCGCGATGGACGATTTGGCGATATGCGGGGAGAAGCCGCCTCCTATCGCGTTGATGACGCCGTAGCCTCCCATGGAGTAGCCGACCAGGCCCGTCCGGTCCGCGTCGATCAGTCCCTCCAGACCCGTGCCGAGGCCGTCGCGGTTGAGGTCGGCCAACGCGCCGAGGACGAAGAGCTGGTCGAGCGGGCGGTGGTAGAGCGTCGAGGCGAAGGCGCCCAAGTCGTCGTAGGTGCTGTCGGGGTGGTCGATCGAGGCGACGACGTAGCCCTTGCTGGCGAGGTTCTCCCCCAGGTGGCACATGATGAATCGGTTGCCGGGATAGCCGTGGGAGAGGATGACGAGGGGGAAGGGCCCGCCGCGCGCATCGGCCGGCGCGTTCCTGATCGCCCTGCCGCGAAGCGCGGCCTTCGTCGCGCCGTCGCGCGTGACGACGCCCTCGTAGGCGCATGAACCCGGCGCCGCCGGTTCGGCCGCCGCTGGATACCAGAGTTCCACCGCAAGCGTCCGATCCCCGACGGGGATGGGCGCTCCCGGTTCGGCGGAGGCGATGTCGTACTGGCCGGGATTCGTGAATCGGATCGTCCGGGCGCCCACCGCGTACCGCCCATAGGGCGCAAGGTCCGGGGCGTCGGGCCTTATCTCGTCGACTCTGTTTCCCGAAAAATGCTCTGCCATGCTCAGTGCCTCACTGCGTTGATGGTTCCGTTGTACCACAATCCCTCCCGGCGGGAAAGCGCCGAAATGAAGTTGGGCGACATATCGGTCCGGAGGCGAATGTTTGCGATTCGCCCGCCGCTCGCTTATACTGGGACGAAGAGCAGGAGGCTGCGATGTCCATACTACCGTATCTCGTCGGCGCGGTCATGTGCGTTGTCGGAGTGGGCCTTGGAGCCGGGGGCTTCGCCTCGAGGCGCAGGGCCAAGGCGGCGGCGGCGTGGCCGACCGTTCCCGGAAAGGTCTCGGCGGCCGAAGTGATCGTCCACAAGGAATCAGGCGTCAACTCGAAGGGCCACAGGGTCGCGAGGGTGAGCTACGAGGCGGCGGTCAAGTACACTTATACGGTCGAGGGCAAGCTTCACCACGGAAAGCGGGTGGGCCTCGCCGACGGAACGGGCGGGAAGGCCCACGCCGAAAAGCTCGTCGAGCTGTATGGCCCGTCCACTGAGGTCCAGGTCCACTACAATCCCGCCGATCCGAAGGACGCCATCCTCGATCCGAGGGAAAACGGATCGGGCAGGCAGTTCGCCATCGGCGGCGCCCTCCTCGCCGTCGGGCTGGTCGTCCTGGCTTACGGTCCCATGCTGGCCGGCCTCTTCGCCTTCTAGCCCGCGCGGCGCCTCCTTCCTTGACACTGGGGGATTCTGGGCGATGATTGATAGTAGGGAGAGGAGGTGCTTATGGGCGTCATAACCTTTTCCAGGGAACCTTGCTCCGGCGGGACGCAGGTCGCCGAAGCCGTGGCCGCCGAGCTGGGATACCGCGTCGTCGGCAAGAAGACCATCGAAGAAGTGCTCATTCAGTACGGCTTCGTCGGACTCAGGGACGCCTACGACAGCAAGCCCAATTTCTGGACTCGCTTCGACGACGAGACCAGGCAGATCGTCGCGATGTTCGATCGCGTGGTGCTCGCGATGGCCAAGGTCGGCGGCGTCGTGATCATGGGCCGGGGGGCTTTCAAGGTGCTCGAACGCTACCGCGACGCGCTGCACGTGCGGATCAAAAGCCCCTTCGACTGCCGCGTCGACACTTTCATGAAGCGCTACGGGAAAGCCGATCGGGCCCTCGCCGAGGCGGCGCTCCGCGAGGCGGACAAGCTGCGGGCTTCCTATCTCGAAACGCACTATGGCGTCAGGAAGGATTCCTGCGCGGGCTTCGACCTGGTGATCGACACGGGCAAGATTTCGCCGAGCGCCGCGGTGCCGCTCGTGATCGGGGCCAGCCGCTCCGTGAAAGGCATGGCGGTGCGCGGCGACGCGGGAACGACGGCCTCCATCGAAGTGGACAGGATACTTCTCGAGGCGGCGCGCTCCGTGCTCGCCGAGCGTTGAGCGGCACCGGCGCGCCGGCGATGGTTGGCGCGCGGTCCGCGCCGGGCGGCTTTATTGCGCCTTGTAGGCGATGGCCGGGAAGGCGCCCTTCAGGAGCGAGGCGAGGCGGCGCATGTCCTCGTCCTTGGTGGCGGGGTTCTTGAACCAGAGGAGGAGCTGCTCCGGGTAGCTGCCGCGCGCCCCGATGACCCAGGGATTGAAGGCTTCCCTGAAATCGCCCTTGGTGAAGGCGAGCGTGAAGGAGCCGCCCGAGACGATCGCCGGGGCGTCCGCCGGCACGAGGCCTATCGAGCCGGAATCCAGGAGAATGTAGTTTTTTTCGCCGCGGTTCGTCGTCATGGAGGGCGAGGCTCCGAAACGGAAGATGAGATAGGCGTGGCGGGGATAGCGCGCGTCCGCGGCGTCGAAGCGGTAGAGATAGTCGCCCTTTCCCGTGTCGGCCATCGAGACGAAGCGGTAGGAATCGAGCATGATGCCGG
>JAJTBU010000314.1 GCA_021286735.1 bacterium | reverse complement strand
GGGCGCCGCCGCCGCGGAGGGAGCGACGCTCTCCGGCCGGCTGAGGCAGTCGGCCGCGGCCTCCTCGCCGATCTCAGGGAGCCTCTCGGTGTCGGGCGGCGCGGCCACGAGCCTCTCGCTCGGCCTGGCGGCGCAGCGCGGCTCGGCCTCGCTGCGGGCCTCTGTCCTCCTGTCCCTGCTCTACGGCGACGACGCCGCCGCGCAGTGGGCCGCCCTGGCCGCCTCCCCGGGGACGGCCGACCTCATCCTGATGGCGCCGGCCTTCGATCTCTCGGCCGCCGCGCCGGACGCGGCCGTCATCCTTTCCCTGGGCGAGCTGGCCCTGCGCTGGGACTCGGGCGCCTTCGCCTTCGCGGCGGGCAAGACTTACGCGAACTGGGGCGTCGGAAAGGCCTTCAGCCCCGCGGATTTCTTCGCCGAGTTCGACTACTCGTCGGGAACGCCGGCGCGGAGATCCAAGCTCATCGCCGGCGCCTCCTGGTTCCCCGGCGCGACCACCCGGGTCGACCTCGTCGCCGACCCCTGGGCGGCCGCAGGCGCCGCCGCGGCCCTGCGAGTCTACTCGACAGCCTTCGACACCCTCGCCTACGCGGCCGCCCTGGGTTTCCGCGCCGCGGCGGGGAGCGCGCCCGAGCGGCTGATCGGATCGGCCGAAGCCTCCCTGGACCTGCCCTTCGCCTCGCCCTACGCGGAGGCGGCCCTGAGCCTTCCCATGGACGGTTCGGGCGACTTCTCCTGGACGATCATGGCGGGCGCGACGGCGCGCCTCGGCGACCTCGCCATGCTCGGGGAGTACCGCTTCGACCCCGGCGCCGCCGACCGCCACGCGATCTTCGCCCAGGCGAGCCTGCCGGTGGACGAGTGGATCTCGCTCTCGGCGCCGATCCTGTACTACCCCGACTCGGGCGTCTTCAGCGCCTCCCTCGCCGCGGCGGTCAGCGACGTGGCGGGGCTTGACCTGGGCGCCGCGCTCTCCGCCAGCCGCTCGCCCGCGTCGATCTGGAGCGCCAAGCTCTCGCTCTCCGCCCTTCTTTCCTTCTGAATCGCGATACTGGAATATATCCCCGGTTTTGTGGCATATTTGAGGACTCCAGGAGGGTATCGTGTACAAAAATGTCGACCCCAAGGTCAGCTTTCCCCAGCTCGAGGAAGGCATCGTCCGTTTCTGGGAAGAGAACGGAACCTTCAAGAAATCTCTGTCCCAGCGCGAGGGCAGCCCCGAGTACGTGTTCTACGACGGCCCCCCCTTCGCCACGGGCCTTCCCCACTTCGGCCACTTTGTGCCCGGTACCATCAAGGACATCATTCCCCGCTACAAGACCATGCGCGGCTACCACGTCGACCGCCGTTTCGGCTGGGACTGCCACGGCCTTCCCGTCGAGAACCTGATCGAGAAGGAGCTCGGCCTCAACTCCAAGACCGACATCGAGAAGTACGGCATCGCCGAGTTCAACGAGAAATGCCGCGCCTCGGTCCTGCGCTACACCGAGGAATGGCGGAGCATCGTCACGCGCCTGGGCCGCTGGGTCGACTTCGACAACGACTACAAGACGATGGACCCCGACTACATGGAGACCATCTGGTGGATCATGAAGCGCCTCTGGGACAAGGGCCTCGTCTACGAAGGGCACTACATCCTGCCCTACTGCCCGCGCTGCTCCACCGTCCTGTCGACGCACGAGCTCTCCCTGGGCGGCTACAAGGATGTCCACGACCCAGCCATCACCATCCGCTTCAAGGTGAGGGAGGCCCCCGCCCCGCTCGCCGGCCTGGCCGACGGCTCGACCTACCTGGTCGCCTGGACCACCACGCCCTGGACCCTGCCCTCCAACCTCGCCCTCGCCCTCGGGCCCGACATCGACTACGTCTGCGTGGTCGACTCGGGCGAGCGCTACGTCATGGCCGAGTCCCGCCTCGCGGCCTACTACAAGCACCCTGAAACCCTCCAGATCGCCTGGAGGAAGAAGGGCGCCGAGCTTGCGGGCATCCGCTACGAGCCCCTCTTCCCCTACTTCGCCGACCTCCACGCACAGGGCGCCTTCGTCACGGTGCTCGGCAATTACGTCACCACCGAGGACGGCACGGGCATCGTCCACACCGCCCCCGGCTTCGGCGAGGACGACTACCAGGTCCTCAAGGGCACGGGCATCCCCGTCGTCTGCCCTGTGGACGCCGAGTGCAAGTTCACCGACGAGGTGACCGACTATAAAGGCATGTTCGTAAAGGACACCGACAAGCTCATCATGGAGCGGCTCAAGGCCGAGGGAAAGCTCGTCAAGCGCGAGCAGATCCTCCACGCCTACCCGCACTGCTGGAGATGCTCCAGCCCCCTCATCTACCGCGCGATCGGCTCCTGGTTCGTCAAGCTCGATCCCATAAAGCCCTCCATGGTCGCCCACAACAAGAAGGTGACCTGGGTGCCCGCCCACATCCGCGACGGCCGCTTCGGCAAGTGGCTCGAGGGCGCGCGCGACTGGGCCATAAGCCGCAACCGCTACTGGGGCAATCCCCTGCCGATCTGGAAGTGCGAGGACTGCGGCGAGACCGTCTGCCTGGGCTCGCGCGCCGAACTCGAGGAGCGCTCCGGCCAGAAGCTCACCGATCTGCACAAGCACTTCGTCGACAAGGTGACCTTCCCCTGCGAATGCGGCGGCACCATACGCCGCGTGCCCGAGGTCCTGGACTGCTGGTTCGAGTCGGGCGCCATGCCCTACGCCCAGGTCCACTACCCCTTCGAGCACGCCGACGACTTCAAGGACCTCTTCCCCGCCGACTTCATCAACGAGGGGCTCGACCAGACCAGGGGCTGGTTCTACTCGCTCACCGTCCTGGCCGCCGCCCTCTTCGACAGCACGGCCTACGACGCCTGCATCTGCTCCGGCCTGGTGCTCGCCGAGGACGGCAAGAAGATGTCCAAGTCCCAGCGCAACTACACCGACCCGATGGAGGTCGTGAACAAGTTCGGCGCCGACGCCCTGCGGCTCTTCCTCATGGACA
>JAJTBU010000313.1 GCA_021286735.1 bacterium | reverse complement strand
AACTGCATCACCGTCTGCAACATGGAGAACTTCGACCCCCTGGGCATCCACACGGGCGAGAGCATCGTGGTCGCGCCCTCCCAGACTCTGACCGACCGCGAGTACCACAAGCTGCGCGCCGTCGCCCTCCAGGTGATCCGCGCGGTGGGCATCGTGGGCGAGTGCAACATCCAGTACGCCCTGGACCCGAAATCCGAGGAATACCGCATCATCGAGGTGAACGCGCGGCTCTCGCGCAGCTCGGCCCTGGCCTCCAAGGCGACGGGCTACCCCCTCGCCTACGTGGCCGCCAAGCTCGCCCTGGGCGCCTCCCTCACCGAGATCGCCAACAAGATCACCAAGGTGACGAAGTCCTGCTTCGAGCCGGCCCTGGATTACTGCGTGGTCAAGATTCCGCGCTGGGACCTCACGAAATTCAAGGAGGTGGACACCCACCTCGGCAGCGAGATGAAGTCGGTGGGCGAGGTCATGTCCATAGGCCGGACCTTCGAGGAAGCCCTGCAGAAGGCGATACGCATGACGGGCACGGGCGCGCCGGGCCTCTCCGACGACCCCAAGCTCATGGGGCGCGAGTTCACCTCGGTGAAGCAGGCCCTGCGCGAGCCGACCGACCGCAGGCTCTTCGCGATCTACCGCGCCCTGGGCGAGGGCTGGACGGTGGACGCGATCCACAGGCAGACGAAGATCGACCGCTGGTTCCTGGGGCGGATCGCGGCCGTGCGCCGCGTGGAGGACGAGCTGCGGGCCGCGGCAGCCGCAGGGCGCGCGAGGGCAAAGGCCGCGACGAGCGCCACTACTGCCGCGCTTCCCCCAGACCTCGTCCGCAAGGCCAAGCGCATGGGCTTCGCCGACGAGGCGATCGCGCGCCTCTTCGGCCTCGCGGAGGCCGAGTTCCGCGCCTGGCGCCAGGCGCGCGGCATCGTCCCGGCGGTCAAGCAGATCGATACCCTGGCCGCGGAATATCCAGCCGAGACCAATTACCTCTACACCACCTACGCGGGCTCCCGGAACGACGTGGACCCGATGGGGGAGGGGATCATGGTCCCCGGCTCGGGGCCCTACCGCATCGGCTCGAGCGTCGAGTTCGACTGGTGCTGCGTCAACGCCATCCAGACCTCGCGGAACCTGGGACGCAAGACCATCATGGTCAACTGCAACCCGGAGACGGTATCCACCGACTACGACGCCTGCGACAGGCTCTACTTCGAGGAACTCAGCCTGGAGCGCGTGCTCGACATCTACGAGTACGAGCGCCCCGAGGGGATGATCCTCTCGATGGGCGGCCAGATCCCCAACAACCTCGCGCTCAAGCTCTTCGACGCGGGCGCCGTGATCCTGGGCACCTCTCCCGCGAACATCGACCGCGCCGAGGACCGCAACAAGTTCTCCGCCCTGCTGGACGCCATGGGCGTGGACCAGCCCGAGTGGAAGGACCTGACCACGGTGGCCGAGGCGCTCGACTTCGCGGCCAAGGTCGGCTACCCCGTCCTCGTGCGCCCCAGCTACGTGCTCTCGGGCGCCGCCATGAACGTGGCCTGGGACGAGGCGAGCCTGACCAAGTTCCTGGGGCTGGCCGCCGACGTCTCCAGCGAGCACCCGGTCGTCATCTCCAAGTTTGTGGAGAATTCGAAGGAGATCGAGATCGACGCCGTGGCCAGGCGCGGCAGGATCATCTACCACGCGATCACGGAGCATATCGAGAACGCGGGCGTGCATTCGGGCGACGCCACGGTGGTCCTGCCCGCCCAGCGTCTCTATATCGAGACGATCCGCAAGATCAAGGCGGTCACGGAGAAGGTGGCGCGAGCCCTGGACATCACGGGGCCCTACAATATCCAGTTCCTCGCGCAGCGCAACAAGATCAAGGTGATCGAGTGCAACCTGCGCGCCTCGCGGAGCTTTCCCTTCTGCTCCAAGGTGTCGCGGGTGAACATGATCGACCTGGCCACGCGGGCCATCCTCGACGCCGACACGGGCGTGCCCGCGAGCTCGGCCCTCGACCTGCCCTGGGTGGGCGTCAAGGCCGCCCAGTGCAGCTTCTCGCGCCTCCACGGCGCCGACCCCATCCTCGGCGTGGAGATGGCTTCCACGGGCGAAGTGGGCTGCATCGGCACCGATCTGGACGACGCCTTCCTGAAGGCCCTGCTCTCCGTGGGCTACCGAGTTCCGAAAAAGAACGTGCTGCTGTCCACGGGGCCGCTCGAGAACAAGCTGGAATTCCTGGCGAGCGCGGTCAAGCTCGCCGAGATGGGCTATTCGCTCTTCGCCACGGGAGGAACGGCCAAGTTCCTCGCCTCCAACGGAGTTCCCTGCGTCAAGCTCCACTGGCCCCTCGAGAAGGCCGAGCCGAACATCGCGCCCATGCTGCGCAACCGCGAGTTCGACCTCGTGATCAACATCCCTAAGAACAACAAGGAGCGCGAGCTGAAGAACGATTACCTCATAAGGCGGGCGGCGATCGACTTCAACATTCCCCTCCTCACGAACGTGAAAGTGGCCAAGCAGTTCATCGACGCGCTGGACACGGAGCGCCGCAAGGGCTTCGAAATAAAGGCCTGGGAAGAGTACCGCTAGGAAGCGTTGGGCGCCGGAGGCCTTCTTCGGCGCCGCTCCGACGCCCCCGCGATCGCCCCCTTGCGCTTTTTCGGGAATGTGGTAGTATATCCCTGCGCCGCCCGAGACGGCGCATGCGAGGTGTTCCATGATTCTGACGATTAAAAAAATCTTCCTCCTCTCCCGGCCCTGATCTTTTCGACAGGGGGGCGATAGCCCTCCGGGAAGTCATCACCACATAGCTCTACGCGGCTCCCTTGTTCGAGGGCGTCGCTCAGGACAAGCGGACGAAACGGCGTCGCACAACGCGCGCCGCAATGTCGCCGCGCGCCGCAGTGCCGTCCGGCATCGCTCCGCGCGGCCTCCCGCCGCGCCCGTCCACGGTCTGGAATTCACTATGGAACCTGCGAAAAATTATGGAAAGACGCTGGCGGCCTACGTCGGCG
>JAJTBU010000312.1 GCA_021286735.1 bacterium | reverse complement strand
GTTGCAGAGACGCACGATCTTCTGGACTTCGGCCGTGCTTCCCGGCAGGAGGACGGCCTGGGGGAGAGGGGTCTTGTGGTCGTAGGGGCCGTAGTGCGCCGAAGACTGCGAGGCGATGCAGCGGTAGGTTTCGAGCACTCCCTTGTCCCGGGATATGTTCCTGGCGCCGACGATGGTTTCGAGCGCCTCGAATATTTCTTTTGAAAGAGCCATTTGCATCCTTCCTTAGAGGGCCATTTCGACGAGCTCGACGATGTCGAGCACTTCTATCGTCCTTCCGTTCTCGTCCTTGGCGCCGCGGAAGTTCGATTCGCACCAGGGGCAGGCGGTCACGAGGGCGCCGGCGCCGGTCGAGTTCGCCTCCGTGACGCGCTCGGCCGCCGTCCCCGAGGAAAACTCGGGATTCGTCTCGTTGCAGGCGCTTCCCGCGCCGCAGCACCAGGAATACTCCCTGATCCTCTCCATCTCCACGAGTTCGACGCCGGGAATGCTGTTGATGACGCTGCGGGGCGCGTCGTAGATGCCGTAGGCGCCGTTGTAGCGGGGCCTGCGGGGTTCCCAGGTGTGGATCTGGTTGAAAATCTTCTTCTCTTTTCCTTCCCAGGCGACGAAGGGCTCGCCGAGGCGGCCGAGGTGGCAGGGATCGTGGTAGGTGACCCGGATGGGCACTTTCTTCGTGAAGGCGAGTTTCCCTTCCTCGATGAGCCTGTCCAGGTATTCCACCACATGGAGGACTTCGACCTTGAGCCCCAGCTTTGGATACTGGCGCTTGAAGGCGTGGTAGCAGTCGGAGCAGGGGGTGACGATGATCTTCGCGCCCGAGGCTTCGATCGCCCTGATGTTGGCTTTGGCGCTCGACTCGAAGGCGTCCTTGAAGCCCATCTGGAGAGCCCTGCCCGCGCAGCACAGGTCGGCGGCGCCGAGGTATCCCAGGTCCACGCCAGCCTTCTTCAGGATGCGGACGGAAGCCCGGGCGTTCTTGGTGTATTTTTCGTCGTAGCTGGACTTGCAGCCGGGGAAGAAGAGCACGTCCGCCTTTTCCTTCGTCAGGTCCTTGAGGCCGAGCCCTTCGGCCCAGGCGCTCCGCGCGGCCTTTTTCGCGCCTCTGATCATCGTCTTTTCCTTTTTAAGGGAATCGATGATCTCGGCCTGGCCGGGAAGGAGCTTGCCCTGTTCGATCGCGTAGGCCTTGAGCTCGATATTGTGGTCGAGAGGCTCGAGGTTGTACCTCGACACCTTGCAGGCCACGTCGCAGGAACCGCAGGAGGTGCAGGCGTGGATGATGTCCGTCGTCGCCGGGGAAAGATCGGCGTCCTTGGTGAGAAGCGCGAGGCCCAGCTCGAAGCGGCCGCGGGCCGAGTAAGTATTGAAGTTCCCCCAGGAGATGCTGGGGCAGTTTTCGCCGTATCGCTGGCTCTTGACCTTGTCGAAGGGAATCCACTTGCAGCCGAGGCAGTTGCTGCAGCGTTCCTCCATCGGCCTGAAATCGTTCAGTGCCATATCACTCCCCCTGTAAACCGAGCTTGCCGGTGTTCATGATGTTGTTGGGATCGAAGATCCCCTTCATCCGCTGAAGGATCATCGTCGACTGCGCGTCCTTGTTGAGCTGGAGGCGCGACCAGATGCCGTGCGGCCTGAGGTAGTAGGCCCCCATACCCGCGAAGGCCTCGCTGGCTTGGACGAAGAGCTTTTTCGCCCTGGCGGTTTCCGCGGCGCAGGCGCCATCGTAAGAAAGGATGAATTCGCAGTGATACGAGGTGCCCATGTTCTGCGGATTCACGTAGACGCCGATGTCGCTCAGGGGATATCCCGCCTCGGACGCTAGTTCGTTCATCTTCGCGTTGAATTCGGGGAAGCGGTCGAGCGTCGTGGTGAAGAAGATCTCGGCGAAGGAGCCCTTGGCCTTTTTCTTCCAGCTCGAGGCCTCGCCGGTTCCGGTGACCTTCGAATAGACTTTTTCACCCGAGAGGCCGGGCAGGGAGGGCTGGAGCTTCAGGCCGAACTGTTGGGCGATCTCGGAGATGTCCAGGGTATGAGCCTTGGCGCGCTGCTCGGGAAGGAGACTCTGCCCGGAAACGCCCACGAGGGCCACCCATGCGGGCATGTCGGCCGCCAGTGTCGCCATCTCGGCGGTATCGTCGGCGACGAGGGTCGCCAGGGCGGCGCGGTTGACGATGAGCATCTCGCTGCCGAGACGAAGCCTGATGACGCGGTAGACGAAATCGATCAGATCCTCGAACTTCGCCGCCGGCGCCAGATGCATCGCGTGCACCGGGGAGGCCGTCTCGCACTTGAGGGATGCCCAGGTGACGATGCCCATGCTTCCCTGCGATCCCGTGAGGAGTCGATAGAAATCGAGCATCATCGGTCCGGTGCCCGACACCTGCCACCGCTCGCTCTCCTGCTGCTTTCCAATATCGAGGGGGCCGCCGCCGGCCTCGCCCGTGTACATCCGATTCCCGTCTCCCCACACCACCTCGGTGCAGCGCAGGGGATCTATGAAGTTCCACTGGTGGAGGGCGTTGAGCCTCGGCTCCATGTCCAGGACGCTCGCGACGACGGATTTGCCCGCCTTGGGCGCGAGCGGCATGGAGAATTCCAGGCCTTCCTTCGCCAGGGCGGCGTTGAGTTCGCCATAGGTGACGCCGGGCTCGACCACGGCAATCCGCTGCTGGCGGTTCACGCTGAGAATGCGCTTCATCCCGCTCAAATCGACGACGACGGCTTCGGGCACGGAGGGGACCGCGTCTCCCCGCTGGCCGGGGCCGGTCGAACTCACGGGCACGAGCGGCGTCCCCGTCTCGTTCGCCAGCCTCACGATATTTTGCACCTCGTCAGCGCTCTTTACCTTGACGACCAGGCGCGGTTTCATCGGAACGGCGAAACTCCCATCCTTCGAGTAGCGCTCCAGCGTGCTCGCGTCGTCGGCGACATTCTCCCTGCCGACAATTGCGGCCAGTCTCTCAACAAGGCCATCCATTCTGTACCCCCAATGTGGTGATT
>JAJTBU010000311.1 GCA_021286735.1 bacterium | reverse complement strand
GAGGCCGACGCCGTATCCGGCCAGGGCGTCGATGCCCGCCAGCATGTTGCCGAGCGTCGCTGGGAGCGAGATCGTGCCGGTGATCACGTCGGTCACGCGGAAGAAGGCTTCCTGCGTCATCAAGCCGGATTCTGCGTCGAAGCCGCGCAGCGCGCCCAGTTTGCCTTTCACGCGCGCGATCAGGGCCGAATTGGCGATGCCGGCGTGGCCATCGTACTTCGCGATGAAGACCGGCTTGTCGGGGCAGACGGCGTCGATGTCCGCCCGGGTGAGGAGCCTTCTTTCGGCGACTCCGTACGCGGAGGCCCCGAATCCGACGACATAGGCCGGCGAGCGTTCCCTGACGAAGTCGGCGATCGCGGCCTGAGCCTCGGCGATGGTTTTGGCGCCGCGCAGGTCCAGCCCCGCCCGGAAGAAAGCGTAGGACAGGAAGTGGATATGCGTGTCGCCGAAGGCGGGCAGCAGGGCCTTCCCGCCCAGCCGCTCCCTCGGCGCCGCGCCGTACTTTTCGGGGAGAACGTCTCCCACAAAGGCTATCTTTCCGCAGTCTTCGACGAGGTACTTCGAGACCGCGCCGCGATCATCGCAGGTGACGATGCGCCCTTCATATACTTTCATGCAGTAAGCGTAATGCCTAACGCTCCGGGCGCAAGCGCCGATCCCGCACTTTCCGCGTCAATCCCAAACTTTCCTCGCCGCGGCCACGATCTCGACAAATTCGGCGTCGCCCACGAGCCCGCGCTTTTCGTTGCCGAGCCTTTTGACCTCGGCGAGGATCGCCGTGGTCTGCTCGGGCGTCAGCGGCTCCAGGCCGAGTTCCTTCGCCTTGTAGGCCACGGAGGGCTTGCCGCTCTTCTTGCCGAGGACGATCTTGCCTTTGCGGCCGAAGAGCGCCGGGTGGGTGGCGAACATAGCCAGCGGATTCTCGATCACGAGGTCCACGCCCAGGCCCGATTCGCGGGTGTAGTTGCCCTCCCCGACCACCGGCTTGTTCTGCGCGATCCGCACGCCGCTCAGCTCCTCCGCGAGGCGAGAGAGTTCCCCGATGGCGCCGATGTCGCATCCGGTCTTCGCGCCGTAGAGGAGGTCCAGCGCGAGGATGAGCTCCTCCAGGGCGGCGTTCCCCGTCCTCTCGCCCAGGCCGTTGACGCAGGAATGCACCACTGAGGCGCCGGCGCCGACCGCCGCCAGCTCGGTGGCCACCGCCATGCCGAAATCGTTGTGCGTGTGGACTTCGACGGGCAGCCCCGTCATGCCGATGTACTTCCTGGTCAGGTAGGCGATGGCCTCCGGCGTCGCGCAGCCCATCGTGTCCACCAGGCCTATGGAATCCGGCGCCGACTCTTTCATGATCGTCTCGAGCATGGCGTCCAAATCTTCCTCCCTGGCCCGCGTGGCGTCGTAGGGGAAAAACACGGTGTAGAGGCCTTTCGAGCGGGCGTAGTTGATCACGGGAATGGATTTCTCGACCACGTCCTTCCAGGTCCAGCCGAACTGATAGAGCAGCTTGGGGTAGCCGATCGGCACTTCGAGCACCACGCCGTCGGCGCCGCAGGCGAGGGCGTCGTCCACGTCCTCCTTCATCGCGCGGGCGAAGGAGAAAATCTTCGCACCGAGCCCCAGCGCGCTGATCTCGCCGATAGCCTCGAAGTCCTCGCGCGAGACGGCGGGCATGCCCGCCTCGATCCGGTCCACGCCCACGGCGTCCAGGGCCTTGGCCATGCGGACCTTGTCCTCCTTGCGGAAGACGACGCCGGGGGTCTGCTCGCCGTCGCGGAGCGTGGCGTCGTGGATGAGCACCTTGGCGGGCTGCCCGCGCGGCCGCGTGACCTCGGGCTTGAAGTTGTAGGGGCTTACCCACCATTTCCCCTCGCGCTGATAACTGCCTTCCATGATGATCCTCCTCGATGACGGTCAGGGCGCCGCCCCAGGCCCGCGAGCCCGGGCGGCGAATAGTAGCGAACAGCAAAAGAGCCCCGGAAAACGCTCCGGGGCTCTTGGGTCGAACGAATCAGTTCCCCGTCAGGGCTTCAGCCAGCCCTGCTCCACGAAATACTTCCGCGCCGCGGGATGGTACGGGATGAGCATCTGGTCGTCCGGAAGGACGAGATCCTTGGTGAACTGCTTGAGGTTGGCGGTGACGGCCTGCATGGTGGGCAGGTTCTCGTACAGGGTCTTCGTCATCTTGTAGACGAGGTCGGCATCCAGGTCGTCGCGGACGATGATGACGTCGGGGGGCGTGCCGACGGTGGGAATCGCCGCCGTCTGGTTCGGGTAGGTGTTGGCCGGGATGTTGCGCCTCATGTAGGCCACGTTGACCTTCTTGAGGTTGGCGAGCGCCTGGTCCGTGATCGGCAGGATGTTGGTCTTGTTGTCGAGCATGAGTTCGGTCATGCCCGAGGCGCCGAGGGCGAGGCCGAGGATGGCGCCGTCGACCTGGTCGTCCTGGAGCATCTCGATGCCCTGGGTGTACTCGACGAAGCTGACCTTCATGTCCTTGTAGGTGAGGCCGTAGGCGGCCAGGGTCTCGCGGGCGTCGACTTCGCCGCCGGAGCCGACGGGGCCGACCGCGATGCGCTTGCCCTTGAAATCGGCTACCGAGGTGATGTTGGCGCGCTTGCGGGCCACCACCTGGAACATGTCGGCGAAGAGTCCGCCGGTGATGGCGCGGATCCAGGGCATCTTCTCGGGATAGGGGGCGATGCCGTTGGTGGCGCGGTAGGCCTCGAGGGAGCGGCACTGCGCGACGTCGATGTCCCTGGTGCGCAGGAGGTCGATGTTGTGCGGGCTGCCGTTCGTGGCGATGGCGACGGCCTTGATGCCGGGGATGTTCTGGTTCCAGAGCTGGCAGGCGGCGATGCCCGTCGGGTAATTGGAACCGGAGACGCCGGCGGTGCCCATGGTCAGATGCTTGATCGGGGCGGCGAAGGCCGCGGCCGAAGCAAGAACGAGGAGCGCCGCGACGATGGCGGCGATCTTGGTCGAAGTTTTCATCGTAAGTCCTCCTT
>JAJTBU010000310.1 GCA_021286735.1 bacterium | reverse complement strand
CGCGGACTCGCGTTCGCGGACGCAGCGGCGGCGCGGGCGGGGCGCTCCTCCGCCTCGGGCGACATTGTGCGCTTTACCGTTTTGCCGCTTCGTGTTAGGGTTGTGCGATACGGTGGAAAGGCTCCGCCGCGCCATCGATATGCGCTACAGCCAGGAGTGACCAATGAAACAGACAGTTTTCCGGATGCTGGACGAAGCGGCCAAGCAGTGGGCCAACGATCCTTACGCGCTCAGGAAAACCGATTCGGGATACGCGCCGACCACCTTCGCCCAGGCGAGGGAGAAGGCCCGGCAATTCGGCGCATGGCTCATATCGCGCGGCTACGAGAAGGGTCAGACGATGGCCATACTCGGCGAAGGCAGCCCGGAGTGGATCTGTGCCGAGTTCGGCGTCATGTGCGCCGGCCTCGTGTCGGTGCCGCTCTCCATCAAGCTCCTCGCCGAGGAGATCCCCTTCCGCCTCAACCACTCCGAAGCCAGGGCCATCATCACCACCCACAACCAGCTGGAGAAGGTGCTCGGCTCCTTTTCAGCCGTCGACCATAAGGGAATCGTCCTCATCTACCTGGACGACGACCCCGCCTGGGGCAGGGACCAGGCCGCCCGATACGGCGTCACCGGCGAGCGCTTCATGGGATTCGGCGAGATCGTCGAGAGCGGGCGCGCCCTGATGGAAGCCCCCGGATCGACCCTGGCCGCCCGGCTCGATTCCATCGACGAGGCCACTGCCGAGGACGACGTCATAACCATCTCCTACACCTCCGGCACGACGGGCAACCCCAAGGGCATCATGCTCACCCACCTCAACTACTGGACGAACTGCCACGACGCCGTAGCCCTGTTCGACGGCCCCTACCATTTCAGGACCCTCCTCATCCTGCCGGTGGACCACTCCTACGCCCACACGGTGGGCCTCTACACGGCCCTGGTCTGCGGCATCGCCCTCTATTTCGTCGATTCGCGGGGCGGCGGCATCGCGACTCTGCGCAACATCCCCGTCAACCTCAAGGAAGCCAATCCGATTTTTCTCCTCACTGTGCCCGCCCTCTCGGGCAACTTCATGAAGAAGATCATCCAGGCGATGGAGGAGAAGGGCGGCCTCATCGAGAGGATCTTCAAGAACGGCATCGCGGCTGGCATCCGCTGGAACGGCGACGGCTTCCACAAGCCTCCCTTCGCCGTCAGGCTCGGCGCCTTCTGCCCCTATTTCCTAGCCAAGACCCTCGTATTCAATAAAATAAAGAAGGCCGTTTTCGGGGAATCGATCAGGTTCTGCGTCGGCGGCGGCGCCCTCCTGGACGTGAAGCAGCAGGAATTCTTCGCGGCCCTCGGCGTACCGGTCTTCCAAGGCTACGGACTGACCGAGGCGGCGCCGATCATCTCCTCCAACGTGCCGGCGCGGCACAAGTTCGGCTCGTCGGGCGTCCTGGCTCCCTCCCTGCAGTGCAGGATCATGCTGCAGGACGGCACCGAGGCTCCGCGCGGCGTAACAGGCGAGATCGTGGTGACCGGCGGCAACGTCATGAAAGGCTACTACAAGAATCCGGAGGCGACCGCCGGGACCCTGCGCGACGGCGCCCTCTGGTCCGGGGACCTGGGCTACATCGACGATAACGACTTCCTCTACGTCGTCGGCCGCGAGAAAGCCCTCCTGATCGCCGAGGACGGCGAGAAGTACAGCCCCGAGGAGATCGAGGAGGCCATCACGACCTCCACCGACCTGATCGACCAGTTGATGGTCTGGTGCGACCACCGCAAGTATTCCTGCGCCTTGGTGACTTTGGATTCGAATAAAGTGCAGCGCCTGGTCAAGGCCAAGGGCATCGCGACGGCCGAAGCCCTCCTCGAGGCGCTCCAGGCCGAGTTCTACGCCTTCAGGGAAGATTCCAAGGCCAAGAAGGTGCAGAAGATCTGGATTCCCGCGGCCTTCCAGATTCTGCCCGAAGCCCTGAACGAGAAGGACGGCACCGTCAACTCGACGATGAAGATCGTCCGCTTCAAGGTGGAGAAGGTCTACAAGGATCTGATCGACTATTCGTACACCAAGGAAGGTTCCGTGACGCTGAACGAGAGGAACCTGGCCACCCTCAAGGCGCAGTTCAAGCTTCCGTAACCCGAAACGCCGGAGAGAGGGAGGCGACTTATGAAAAAGACGATTCTTACCATGCTGGACGACGCGGCCGAACTCTGGCCCGACGAACCATATATCATGCGGAAGACGGATTCAGGCTACGCGCCGACGAGCTTCGGCCAGACGAGGAAGGCGGCCCGCGCTTTCGCGGCATGGCTCGCGGCGGGAGGCTACGCCCCCGACGACAAGATGGCCATCCTCGGCGAGGGCGGCCCCGAATGGGTGGAGGGCGAGTACGGCGCCTTCTACGCCGGCCTCGTGTCGGTGCCGCTGTCGATCAAGCTCACCGTCGACGAAATCCTGTTCAGGCTCGATCACTCCGAGTCCAGGCTGATCCTGACGACGCGCAACTTCCTCCCCAAGGCGCTGCAGGCCCTCGAGCGGACGGCGAACGCCGCCATGACGGTGGTCCTGCTCGACGAGGAGGACGGCAAGGGGAAGGCGGCGTTCGCCGCATGGGCGGCCGCGCATCCCGCCCGAGGCTCCATGCGCCTCGCTATTTTCGAAACGGCCGCGGCGGAAGGCGCGGCCGCCCTCGCCGACAGCGCGGGGCAGGCCGCCAGGACCCTCGAGGAGAGGGCCGGCGCGATCGGCACCGACACCGTGGCGATGATCTCCTACACCTCCGGCACGGTGAGCAACCCCAAGGGCATCATGCTCACCCACCTCAACCTCTGGACGAACAGCCACGACGTCTTCATCAGCTTTTTCACGCCGCGCTCCCGCCTCTCCCTCATGCTGCCGGTCGACCACTCCTTCACCCACGTCTGCGGCATCTTCACCGCCCTGTGGTGCTGCGTGGCCCTATGGTTCGTCGACGGCCGCGGCGGCGGCATGGCCATGCTGCGCAACATTCCCATCAACATGGTGGAGAGCGACCCCAACTTCTTCTTCACGGTGC
>JAJTBU010000309.1 GCA_021286735.1 bacterium | reverse complement strand
GAATCCAGACTCCATAATGCTTCCTTAAAGTAATTTTTCTAGTCTTTCTAACATTTATTGGACAGTTCAATAAAGAGAAGAGATTTATTTGAAGACCGAACCACATAAGAGCGAGGATAAATGGAGATAAAACGTTAAGTATTTTTTAGACATATAAATACAAATTACTATATACATCCAGTAAGGATTTTAGACAGGGATGTTGTAATTTTTTGGCAAGCTAGAGGCCATCGGCGGGGCTGCGGACGCCGTTGGGGCCTCGGTTCAAAACATGCGTGTAGATCATCGTCGTCTTCACGTCGCTGTGGCCAAGAAGTTCTTGCACAGTGCGAATATCGTAACCATTTTCAAGCAGGTGCGTAGCGAAGGAATGACGAAAAGTGTGGCAGCTTGCCCGCTTTGCGATGCCTGATTTGAGAACCGCCTCATGAACCGCGGTTTGAAGGATGCTCGGATCCATGTGATGGCGGCCTTGATTGCCGGTGCGGGGATCTTTCCATCGCCGTTCTTGCGGAAAGATCCATTGCCATGCCCATTCGGAGGCCGCGTTAGGGTATTTTTTCCCGAGTGCCTCCGGAACGGGAACACGGCCAAACCCTTCGGCGAGGTCTTTGTTGTGAATGGCCTTTACGGTGATGAGGTGTTCCTGCAGCGAAGTCTTAAGTGTCCCGGGAAGCATGGTGCGCCGATCCTTGCCGCCTTTTCCGTTGCGCACAACGATTTCGTTCTGCGAAAAGTCGATGTCCTGGACGCGAAGCTCGAGGCATTCCATGAGACGAAGGCCTGTGCCATACATGAGCGATGCGATGAGCCATTTATCGTTCGAAAGCGCCGAAAGAACTGCGCGAACTTCCTGGCGGCTCATGACGACCGGAAGCCGCTTCGGCTTTTTGGCGCGGATTACCTCGCCGACGTCGCCGACGGGGTTGTTCATTATGTTGCGGAAAAAGAAAAGCAGCGCAGCAAGGGCTTGGTTCTGCGTCGATGCGCTGACGTTCTCGCAGGTGGCCAGGTGGCTGAGAAAAGCGTTGATATCGGCGCCGCCCATAGTGGCGGGATTTTTTCCTTTATTGGCGGCGATGAACCGCGACAGCCATTTCGAGTAGGATTCCTTCGTCCTATCGCTATAATGCCGGGCGCTTAGAGCGGTCAGGTAGCGCCGCATGAATGGAGAGCTTTGATCAGGCGCCGCGGGTTTATAGGGCTCAAGAGGCTGCGAATCGTCCTCAAAGAAATCCGCTGGTCCCAGCTTGACGGGAGCTTGGATCGAAGCGGGCGATTTGTCTTTCGTCGGCATCAATGCATCGATCTGCGAAAAGATATGTTGTTCAGAGTCGCCCAGCGCCGTGCGCATTAAGTCGAGGGAGACTTTCGTTTTGGGGAAGAGCCATAGTTTCCGATCGGGGTCCCATCGATGCCAGGGAATCCGCTTGAAGGCCGCGACGATGCCTTTATCATACTCCATCGATATGGCGAACCACAGGTTCCCTTCATCCGACATGGATACCTTCATTGAGCCTGTCTCCTCAGCGAGATTCTGCAAGGGAAGAACATGGACATGATTATTACGCGAGGAATGCGCGTGGCGGCTTCAGCGGGGAGAATGGCGGTGCGCGGCTCCTTTCTTCGCCGAAACAGAATAAAAGGGCCGGATCGTACCTTTTGTGATCATTCTAAACGCAGTGTTTATCATACCCTCATTGAGAGAGAAGTCAATTGTGAAACGGGAGGTGAGAGCGGCCATCGCGCCGGAGGGAGGAAATTTTCGGGTGACGGCGATCGGAGCTATGCGAGCATCGAGCGAATGACGGTTTCCAGCGCGGAGGCGTCGAGGACGAGGGGCACGGGATAGGGCGTGCCGTGGGCCTCCTTGAGCGCGGCGACGGCGATGGCGGGGATATCGTCCGCGACGAGGAATGCCGCCTTTGCAGGGATGCCGATGTCCGCGGCGAGCGAGCGGACCGCGTCGACGAAGGCCTGTGCGGCCGATGCCGCGTCGCCGGCAGCGGTGTGGTCGCGAAGACCGGCGGCTGCAGCCAGGTCCGCGAGGCGCTCGGGACAGGCCTCGCGGTAGAGGTCGAGGAAATACGGCAGGGCGATGGCGTTCGCGAGGCCGTGAGGCACGTGGTAACGCTCCCCGAAGCGATGCGCGACTGCGTGGACGTAGCCGACGAATCCGCGCGTAAAGGCGCGCCCCGCGAGGTGGGAGGCTCTGAGCATGGCTTCGCGGGCCTCGACCTTGCTGCCGTCGGCGCAGGCGGCGCGCAGGTTGGAGAAAATGAGGCGCACCGCCTCGATAGCCTGGACGTCGACGTCGGAGTAATGGAGGGTATTCGTATAGGCTTCGACGGCGTGCGTAAGGGCATCCATGCCGGTGGCTGCCGTCATGGCGGGCGGCAGTCCGGTGGTGATGAGGGGATCGAGGATGGCGGTGTTCGGAGGAAGCCGGGGGTCGAGGATGGTCTGTTTGCGGTGGCGTGCCGCGTCGGTGATGACGGCGGCGGCCGTAGCCTCGCTGCCTGTGCCTGCCGTGGAAGGGACGCAGATGAAGGGAAGCCCGCCGTTGCGGAAGGGAAGCAGGCCGACGAATTTGGCGAGGTTCTTGCGATGCGTGGCGCCCATGCGGATGAGCTTGGCGGCGTCGATCACGGAGCCGCCGCCGACGGCGATCACCGCGTCGCAGGCGCCCGCGCGCAGGGCCGCTAGGCCCTGCGCGCAGATCTCATAGGTGGGGTCGGGAAGGATTTGATCGAAGACGGCATAGGGAATGCCCGCCCCGTTGAGTATCTCGGCTACACGTGCGACGACCCCAGTTTTTACGAGGACGGCGTCGGTGACGACGAGGGGCTTCTTGGCGCCGAGCACCTCGAGTTCGGAGGGTATGAGCTTGAGGCTGCCCGCGCCCGTCAGCAGGGTCGGGACTTTCTGCGGCAGGATGGTGAGCGCCCGGGCCGCGATATTGAACCAGATCCGCTTTCCCGCATGCTTCATTGTCCCTCCTAAGGCGGCGGCACCTGGCTGGGCACGATGTGCCGGCAGG
>JAJTBU010000308.1 GCA_021286735.1 bacterium | reverse complement strand
CGGCTTCGACCGAGACCGGCTCTACGTCGTAAAGCCGGGCTCCGAGGCGATCGACGGCTGCCGCTGCGTCCCCGATGTCGCCCAACTTCCCGAGAAGGTCGACCTCTTCGTCCTCGTGATCCCGGCGGCGAAGACCCCGCAGACGTTGGCCGACATCGCCACCTTCGACAAGGCCTGGTCGGTCATCGTCATCCCGGGAGGACTCGAGGAGCAATCCGGCTCAGAGGCCATCGTGGCCAAAATGCGAGCGGCATTGGACGAAGCCCGCTCGCGGGGCGCGGGCCCGCTGATCACGGGCGGCAACTGCCTCGGCGCGCGCTCTGTGCCCGGAAAATACAACACCCTCTTCATCCCCGAACACAAGCTGCCCATGCCCGCCGGCGAAGTCGCCCCGCTCGCGGTGATCTCCCAGTCGGGCGCCTTCTCCATCACGCGCATTTCCAAGCACCCGGACATCAACCCCAAGTACGTGCTCACGCTGGGGAACCAGATGGACCTCACCATCGGCGACTACCTGGAACACCTCGCGGGCGACCCCGAGCTCAAGGTTTTCGCCGTCTACGTGGAAGGATTCAAGGCGCTCGACGGCGCCAAGACCCTGCGCGCCGCCAAAGCCATCGTCGATTCGGGCCGCACGGTGATCTTCTACCGCGCGGGCAGGACCAGCGCGGGCGCCGGCGCCGCGGCGAGCCACACGGCCAGCATCGCGGGCGACTACCCCGTCACGCGCGAACTCTTCGCCCGGGCGGGAGCCGTCGTCTGCTCCAGCCTGGACGAGTTCGACGACGCGGTGACGATCTTCACGCTCCTCGATGGAAGGAAAGCCGGGGGGAACCGGCTCGGCGCGGTGTCGAACGCCGGGTTCGAGTGCGTCGCCATGGCCGACAACCTGGGCGGAATGACCTTGGCCGCCTTCTCCCCCGAAACAGGCGCCGCTCTCGCCGCGGTGCTCGACGACGCGGGCATCTCCGAGATCGTCGACATCCACAACCCCGTCGACATCACGCCGATGGGCGGCGACGACACCTACGACCGCGCCTTCCGCGCGGCCCTCGAGGATCCGAACGTCGACCTCGGCATCGTCGGCCTCGTGCCCTTCACCGTGCGCATGAACTCGCTCGCCGCCGATCCCCTGGTTCACGGCGAGGACGTGACGAAGCCCGACTCGATAGCGAGCCGCTACGGCAAGCTCATGGCCGAGACGAAGAAGCCCTTCGTGGCCGTGGTCGACACGGGCCCCCTCTACGATCCCCTGGTCCGCCTCCTGGAAAAGCACGGCATCCCCGTTTTCCGCACCGCGGACCGCGCGCTCAGGATGCTGGAACTCTGGAGGAAGACGACATCCCGCGCCGAGCGCTGAGGCGCTCAGGCCACAGCCGACGGTAAAAAACGAGAGGAGCGGCCGCGCGCGCGGCCGCTCCTCTCGTTTTCAGAGATGCGCGGAAAAGCGCGCGGCCCGAAGGCGGCGCGCCCCTTCCTCGAAACTTACTTCTTGTAGACCATGTTGTCGTTCGTCACGGCGCCGATGAACTGGAGGTATTTGATGAAGGCTTCGGCGTCCGTCGGATAGTCGTTCTGGGCCTTGCCGATCAGCATGCGGTAATCGTCGCCGCCGTTGAACTCGAAGTTGATCGTGGTGAACACATAGTCCTTGTTCGGGTCGACGGGCTGGCCGCCGACGAGGATGTTGGACACGCGCTCGCCCGCGGGCTTGGTGGCGTCGAGGGTGAAGGTCCAGCCGGCGAGGTGCGGGTAGCGGCCGTCGGCGGCGGGGAGCTTGCCCACGCCGTTCTCGAGCACGGCCTTGAGCTCGGAGCCCTTGAGCTTGCCGGTCTGCAGGTAGTTGCCGAAGGGCATGACCGTGTAGATCTGCTTCATCGTGATGTCGCCGGCGGGGATGGAGTCGCGGATGCCGCCGCCGTTCATGAGGGCGATGTCGGCGCCGGTCACGTAGAGCATGCCGTTGGCGATGAGGGTGCCGAGGTTGGACTGCTGGGTGCGAACGATCTCGCGCTTGCCCTCCAGGGCGATGGTGGACTTGCCGACGACCTTGGCGAGGACGGCGTCCTGTTCCTTGGAGCGGTCGGCGATCAGCTTGGTGACGGCGTTGTCGCCCCTGAGTTCCGGAGCGTTGGCGGGCGTCACGGTGCGGGCGACCTTGGACTTGACCGCGCGATCCTTGCCCACGACGATGTCGACGATGCCGAAGCCCGAGCCGTTGGCGCCGGTGCTGGCGATGAGGGTCTTGGTCGTGTTCTCCTTCTCGATGGCGGCGAGATCGGAGTGGCTGTGCCCGTCGATGATCACGTCGATGGCGGGGACGGCCTGGGCGACCTGGATCGAGGTCGGGTTGGAGGACTTGTCGATGCCGACATGGGCGATGCAGACGAGGACATCGTACTTGCCGGCGAGTTCGCCGACGACCTTCTTGGCTTCGATGATCGGATCCGTGAAGGTGAGACCTTCGGTGTTCTTCGGGTCGGCCTTGTAGACCGTCTCCGGGGTGGCGAGGCCGAAGAAGGCTACGTTGACACCGTCGAAGTTCGCGATGACGTAGGGGGTGAAGACGCGCTCCGCGCCTGCGTAGATGTTGGCGGCGAGGAGGTCGAACTTCATCTGGCCCTCGAGTTCCTTGAGGCGCGTGTAGCCGTAGTTGAAGTCGTGGTTGCCCGGAACCATGGCGAGGTAGCCCATCTGGTTCATGAGCTTGACTTGGGTTTCGCCCTTGTCCACGTTGACGATGGGCAGGCCGTGCAAGGTGTCGCCGGCGTCCAGGAGGACGGTGTTCGGGTTCCACAGCTTCAGGCTCTTGTAGGCGGTGGCGATCTTGGAGTAGCCGATCTCGGTCTTGCTTTCGACGATGCGCCCATGGGTGTCGTTGGTGTGGACGATCGTGATCCTGACATCGTTCGGCAGGGGCTCGGAAGCGACGGGGGCCACCGCCATGAACGCCATGACGAAGGCTACCGAGAGCGCGAGCGCGATCCTGGCAAGTTTTTTCATCCTAACACCTCCTGTTCGTATGGAGAGAAGTTTTTCTGGTAAA
>JAJTBU010000307.1 GCA_021286735.1 bacterium | reverse complement strand
GGGCTGCTTGTCCATCCGTGCAAAGTCGAGGCTTTAACGACGGCTGAATATCCGACAAAAGCAAGACGCCCCGCCTACTCGGTGCTGTCGAAAGAAAAAATCCGGCAAGACTATGGAATCGTACCTCCCAATTGGAAAGAGAGCCTCAATGGCTTCATAGGCGAGCTTTCCAGTGACCCAGAGGCGCTCCGCATCGGAAATGTATAAAAAAAGGAGATACAGTCTAATGAGAAGCTTCGCCAATATCCTTGTGACGGGCGGCTGCGGCTTTATCGGCACGAACTTCGTACGGCACCTCTTTTCGGACAAGAGTTTTTCGGGGCGGATCATCAATTTCGACGCGCTCACCTATGCGGGCAATCCGGAAAACCTCGCGGATATCGACGCAGCGCACGGAAAGCGCGGCGACGGACGCTATATATTTGTCCGCGCCGACATCTGCGACCGCGCGGCCGTCGAGAAAGCCTTCACTGATTACGAAATCGACGCCGTGGTTCATTTCGCCGCGGAAAGCCATGTGGACAGATCCATTCTCGGCCCGGAAACCTTTATCCGGACCAACGTCATGGGAACCTACACTCTGCTCGATGTGGCGCGCAACGCCTGGGCGGGGCGGAAAGACGTCCTGTTCCACCACATAAGCACCGACGAAGTCTTCGGCTCCCTCGGCGACTCCGGGTATTTCACCGAGACCACCCCTTACGACCCCCGCTCGCCTTACTCCGCGAGCAAGGCTTCGAGTGATCATCTCGCGCTCGCCTATCACCACACTTACGGCCTTCCCGTGACCTTGTCCAACTGCTCCAACAACTATGGCCCGTGGCAGTTCCCCGAAAAGCTCGTTCCGCTCATGATCCTGAACATGCTGGAGGGGAAGCCCCTGCCGGTGTACGGCGACGGGAAGAATATCCGCGACTGGCTTTTCGTCGAGGACCACAACGAAGCCGTCTGGACCATCATGAAGTCCGGCGCGGCGGGAAGGACCTACAACATCGGCGGCGAAAACGAGTGGGAGAACATCGACCTGCTCAATTGCCTCATCGAACTGGTCGCCGAAGAGACGGGCAAGACGGCCGCGGAATACAAGGCCCTCATCACTTACGTGAAGGACAGACCCGGGCACGATCGCCGCTACGCCATCGACTGCAGCCGCCTGAAAACCGAGCTCGGATGGACGCGGAGCTTGAACTTCGAGGAAGGGCTGCGCGCCACGGTGCGCTGGTACCTTTCCCACAGGGAGTGGTGCGCCAGGGTGCGATCGGGCGAATACAAGACATGGATGGATAAAAACTATCTGGAGCGCTGATCCTGATCGACCAAGGATTCTTCCGATGGTATAATCTCCAGTAATAATTTTGAATACGCATTTCGATACGGAAATCGTTATTCCGAAAGGAACATCTCATGGATTGGAAAGTTCAGCTTTTTCAGCTCAATTACGATCAGCGCGAATATGACGCGGTGATGGCGACCCTCAAATCCAACTGGATCACCATGGGCCAGCGTACCATCGACTTCGAGGCCGCGTACGCCGCGGAACTGGGCCAGGAAAGCAAGTGCCTGGCGGTGGCGAACGGCACCGCCGCCCTGCATATCGCGGTGCTCGCGGCAGGAGTGAAGCCCGGCGACGAAGTGATCGTGCCTTCTCTCACCTTCATCGCCGATCTCAATTCCGTGCGCGTTTCGGGCGCGAACGTCGTGCTCGCGGATGTGACATCCAAGACGGATTGGGCGATGAACCCCGCCGATATCGAGGCGAAGATCACGCCGAAGACCAAGGCGGTGATGATTGTCCACTACGCGGGCTATGCCTGCGACATGGATGCCATCGTCGACATCTGCAAGCGGCATGGCGTCAGATTGATAGAGGATTGCGCCCACTCCAACGGCGGCGCTTACAAAGGCCGCAAGCTGGGCACCTTCGGGGATCTCTCGGCGTGGAGCTTTTTCTCCAACAAAAACCTGGCCGTGGGCGAGGGAGGCATGGTGGCCACCCGCGACCCGGAGCTTTTCAAGAAGTGCAAGAACCTCCGCTCCCACGGCATGACGGTCGCCAGCTTCGACCGACTCCAGGGCAGGGCAGTCACCTACGACGTGCAGGAGCCGGGCTTTAATTATCGCATCGACGAAATCCGGGCCTCGCTGGGCTTGGTGCAGCTGGCAAAACTGCCTGAAGCCAACGCGAGCCGCGCGCGGCTGGTGCATCGCTATTTCTCCCGCCTCGATAAGATCCCCGGCCTTGTCCTTCCTTTCCGGCACTACGATCGCGGCACGCCCACCTACCATATCATGCCGGTTCTGCTCCCGGAAAACGCGGATCGAGGTCGGCTTATCGAATTCATGAAAGAGGACGGGATCCAGACAAGCGTCCATTACCCTTCGATACAGAGCTTTACCGCCTACAAGGATATCGTCGGCCCCACGCCCGTCGCCGAATATATCAGCGAGCATGAGCTCACGCTGCCCCTCTACCCCACCATGACGGCGGCGGAAGTGGACCTTGTCTGCGATTCGGTTGAAAAGAATTTACCTAGAGCCGCACGATGACCCTTTCGAATAGAGCTCAGACAAAACTGACTCGAGTATTCGACATCGTGTTCAGCTTTGCGGCGATCGTGATACTTCTGCCCTTCATGATTCCAGTTGCCATTGTGCTGAAAATTACCGGGGAACATGACGTTTTCTACCTGCAGCCGCGCGTCGGTAGAGGGGGGAAGGATTTCAAGGTTTTGAAGTTCGTCACGATGGTAAGGGGTAGTTCAGCCTTGCCAGGAGGAGACCTCACCCAGAAGAACGATCCTCGCGTATTGCCGTTTGGGCGGTTTCTGCGCAAGACAAAAATCAATGAGTTGCCGCAAATAGTAAATGTTTTTATTGGCCAGATGAGTTTCGTCGGGCCACGGCCACAGACGAGACTGCACTACGAACTTTATCCACCACGGGTGCGCGAGGCTATCGATCTTCTTCGCCCCGGGCTGACAGGCCTGGGATCGATGATTTTTCGCGATGAGGATGTCATACTCGATAGCGTGCCAGGCGATCGCAATCATT
>JAJTBU010000306.1 GCA_021286735.1 bacterium | reverse complement strand
GGCCGTCCCGTAGAAGGCCACATAGGCGCCCAGCATGAAGACATCGCCGTGCGCGAAGTTGATCAGGCGCAGGATGCCGTACACCATCGTGTAGCCGATGGCGATCAGCGCGTACAGGCTGCCGAGCGACAGCGCGTTCGCGATGTGCTGAAGGAATAAGGCGAGGGTCATTGGTCCTCGATTCCGGTTTGTTCGCGGTAGAAAGTCCGGAGAGGCAGGATCAGCCTGCCCGGGCCAGGAAGGTAGCCTGACCTCAGCCGAAGCCGGGCATTCGCCGGGCCGCGGAACGTCGCGCGACGTTCCGCGGCCCGGCGCGCTTCAACCGGTCGTGTTGAAGATTGGGAGCGCTTGCCTCGGGCGGGACAAACCCGCCCGGGGCAACTTCAGTTCACGTTAGGGATTCACCGTGGTCAGGTAGGAGAACTGGCCACCCTTCACCGTCTTGATGACGGCGCTCTTCACCGCGTCGCCCTCGGCGTCCAGCGTGATAGTGCCCGTGGCGCCCGGGAAGCCCTTGGTCTGGGCGATCGCGTCGCGGATCTTGGTCCTGTCGAGGCTCTGCGCCTTCTCGATCGCGGCCTTGGCGACGAGGTAGCCATCGAAGCCGAGGGCGGTGACCGCCGCGGGCTCCTTGTTGTACTTCTTGCGGTACGCGTCCAGGAAGACCTTCGAGTTCTCGGTGAGGGGAACCTCAGTGGCGAAGAAGGTCGAGAACACGACGCCTTCGACCGCCTGCTTGCCCACGTCGAGGAACTCGGGGGTTTCCCAAGTATCGCCGCCGAGGAAGGGCGTCTTGATGCCGAGCTCGCGGGCCTGCTTGACGATGAGGGCGCTCTCGGTGAAGTTGCCCGGCGCGAAGATGACGTCCGGCTTGAATTTCTTGATCTCGGTGAGCTGGGCGGCGAAATCGGTGTCGCCGGTGTTGTAGTTGAGCTCGGCGAGGATGGCGCCCTGATCGCCGGTCAACTGCTTGAAGGAATCGGAGAAGAACTTCGCCAGGCCGACGGAGTAGTCGTTGGACACTTCGCGGATGACGACGGCTTTCTTGGCCTTGGCTTCCTTGAAGGCGTAGTTGGCCATGACGGTGCCCTGGAAGGGATCCAGGAAGCAGACGCGGAAATAGTACTCGTTGCCTTTAGTCACGAGGGGATTGGTGCAGGAGAGGCCGATGGCGGGCGTCTTGGCCTGCTTGACGATGGGACCGGCCGCCATGGAGAGGGAAGATCCCCAGGATCCGAGCATGACGTGGATCTTGTCCTTGTCGACCAGGCGCTGGGCCGCGTTGGCGGCTTCGACCTTGTCGGACTTGTTGTCGGAGATGACGAGCTCGATCTTGTATTCCTTGTCCCCGACCTTGACCGTGGGATAGAGCTCGTTCGCGAGCTTGACCCCTTCGACCTCGAGCGCTCCGCCGCCGGCGTTGGCGCCGGTGAGGGGCTCGAAGACGCCGAACTTGACCGTCTTCGGAGCAGCGGGACCGCAGGCAAACAGCAAGGAGACAACGGCGACCGCGAGCGCGATACGAGTGATTCGCTTCATCACAATCCTCCTGGTTTCTCTCCCCCACCGCGTTTTTCGCGGGGGGCTTTCGGAAATAGTAGAGCGCCTTGTTCCGTATGTCAAATTCATTCACGCGCCGAAAACCGGTTTTCGATATTTTTAAATCGAAATTCCCCAAGGCCTGAAACCCGCGCGGCGGCGGCGCCGACACGCCATCGGATTGTAGCGCATGGAGTTCCAGAGCTTTCATTTTTGGGAACGCACGGCCCGAACGACAGAAATTCATGCATAAATATACAATAAATTTACTTTTTTTGCTTTTTATAACAAATTATTAGCCTGGCCTGCATAAGTATTCTTTACTATTATAATACAAGACATTACGAAAATCCGGAAACGAGACGATCTCTGGACAAAGCGATCGTAAACCGATAAACTTAGACAGGTGCGCATAACGCGCATAAAGTTCATAGGAGGACGAAGATGAAAAAGCTTCTCGTCGCTTTCGCCGTTCTTGCAGTGCTCCTCGCCAGCTGCGGCGGCGCCGCAAGCGGAAAACCCAAGATTGGTGTCGCCATCTATAAGTTCGACGATACCTTCATGTCCTATGTCCGCAACGCCATCACGGAGAACGCCAAGGACAAGGCCGATGTCGAGGTCGTGGACAGCCAGAACGCCCAGCCCACCCAGAACGACCAGGTCGATGCCTTCCTCTCCAAGAAGATGAAGGCGATCGCCATCAACCCGGTCGACAGGACCGCGGCCGCCGCCATCATCGAGAAGGCCAAGGCCAAGAAGACCCCCGTCGTCTTCTTCAACCGCGAGCCCATGCCCGAGGACATGAAGTCCTGGGATAAGGTGTACTACGTCGGCGCCAAGGCCGAGCAGTCCGGCACAATGCAGGGCCAGATCGTCGTCGACTACTGGAAGGCCAATCCCGCCGCCGACAAGAACAAGGACGGCAAGATCCAGTACATCATGCTCAAGGGAGAGCCGGGACACCAGGACGCCGAACTCCGCACCCAGTATTCCATCAAGGCAGTGACCGACGCCGGCATCCAGGTTGACAAGCTCGCCGAAGACACCGCCATGTGGGACCGCCCGAAGGCCAACGACAAGATGATGTCCTTCCTCGCCAAGTTCGGCGACAAGATCGAAGTCGTGTTCTGCAACAACGACGACATGGCCCTCGGCGCCATCGAGGCGCTCAAGAACGCCGGCTATTTCACCGGCAAGAAGCAGATCGTCGTCGTCGGCGTGGACGCCACCGCCCCCGCCCTCCAGGCCATCGAAGACGGCACCCTCCTCGGAACGGTCCTGAACGATGCGAAGAACCAGGGCAAGGCCACCTTCGACCTCGCCTACGCCCTCGCCAAGAAAGAGGACGTCGCCAAGGCCGGCTGGACGATCACGGACGAGAAGTACGTCTGGGTTCCCTATCAGAAGGTCACGAAGGACAATTACAAGAATTTCAAATAAGCGCGGGCGAGCGGCGGCCGGCGCTTGAAAAGGCGCCGCCCCCTCGACGGCAGACTTAAGGCGCGGCCATGCGGTCCCTCG
>JAJTBU010000008.1 GCA_021286735.1 bacterium | reverse complement strand
TCGTTCATGTCCTGGACGTCGCGGCCGTAGATGCCGAAGGCGGGCAGGCCCTTCTGGCTGTGCGCGGCCAGGACGGCGGCCAGGTAGACGGCGCCGGGCCTGTCGGTGCCGTTGAAGCCCCACACGGCCTTGATGGTGGCGCGGTCCATATCCATGGTCTCGGAGCCGTAGCACCAGCAGGGCGTCACGGTGAGCGTGACGCCCACGCCCTCGCGCTCGAACTTCGCCTGGCAGGCCGCCGCCTCGGTTACGCCGCCTATCGTCGTGTCGGCGATCACGCACTCGACCGGCTGGCCGGACGCGTGGCGCAGGTTCTCGGAAATGAGCTTGGCGGCCGCGACCGCCATGCCCATGGTCACGTCTTCCAGGCTCTCGCGCACGCCGCGGCGGCGCCCGTCGATGGTCGGCCTGATCCCGACCTTGGGCAGTCCGCCTTTCAGCCGCATCGTCGGCGCTTTCGCTTCGAATTCTGACATATCGATCCTCCTGATGGAATTTTGTTCGTCTATTGTCTCGCCGCGTGCCTGATGAGCCGCGTCTTGAGCCGTATGATCTGGGCCGCACTTTCCTCGGGCTCCCTGATCCGATTGATGATGAGCCTGGCCGCCGTCTTGCCCAGCTCGGCGATGGGCTGCTGCACCGAATAGCGGCAGAAGCGCAGCAGGGGCGAGTAGGGCATCTCGTCGAAGGCCGCGAACACCGTGCGCGCAGCCCGCGTCCCGCCCTCGGTCAGAAGGTAGTTCGTCGCGCCGATGTGGGTGAAGGCGTTCACCAGGAACCAGGCGTCCGGCGAATCCTCGCGCTTCACCATCTCCTCCATGGCGTGGTAGCCGAAGGGGAGGGTCGGGGGGCCGAAGCGGACGAACTCCTCCTCGATCGGCAGGCCGGCCTCTTCCATGGCCCGCTTGTAGCCCGAGAAGCGCTCGATCGAGGTCGATATCTCCGGCTTGCCGCCGATGAAGCCGATGCGCGCGCAGCCGTCCTTGATCAGAGCGCTCGTGGCCTCGTAGGCGCCCTCCTCGTTCTCGGTCAGCACGGTGTCGACGCCGATGTCCTTGACCATGCGGTCGACGCAGACCACGGGGATGCCGCAATCCTTCAAAAAGGCGAAGTGCGCGCCGCGGTCGGTGGCGGGGATCATGACCACGCCGTCCACCAGGCGCTCGGCCAGGTGCCGCAGGCGCTTGGCCTCCTCCTCGATCGAGTCGTGGGACACGCAGACGACGAGGGAGTAGCCGTTGGCCTGCAGCTCGCGGTCCATGCTCTCGGCGATGTACATGAAGTAGTCGCCCGAGAGGTCGGGCGCCATGATGCCGATGGTCTTCGTTCGCGAGGTTTTCAGACTGCGCGCGACGAAGTTGACCTTGTAGCCCAGCCGGTCCATGGCCTCGTGCACCTTGTCGCGGGTCGCCTGGGCCACGCGGTCGTCGTCGTTGAGCACGCGCGACACCGTGGCCGTGGACACGAGGGCGTACCTCGCCACGTCGCGGATCGTCACGCTGCGCTTGGTCATGGCGGGCCTTTCCTCACTCGACCGTGATGGGCGGAACGCCCTTCTTGAGGATGATGTTGCCGTAGGGGGCCGTCTCGCCCGTCATCACGACGGCGAAGGCCTTCCTCGTGCGCTCGTAGAAGGCGAAGCGCTCCATGCGCGCGATGGGCGGAGTGCCGGGCCAATGACGGTCGATCGCCTCGCGGTAGCGGCGCTCGACCGACAGGTCGATGCTGTCGCCCTGCGTGGGCTGCATCATGACGACCGGCGCCTTGTCGTAGGTGTCGAGGTTTATGAGGCGCAAAATTCCGTCCAGCAGGTCGGCGATCTTGATGCCGTCGGCGCGGACCACCCGCGCGTTGAGAGCGTCGCCGGTGAAGAAGGCGTCAGCGAGGACGATCTCGTCGCCGTGTCCCATGCGGTAGAGCACGGACAGCAGGTCCGCGGAAATGCAGGGTTTGATGCCGATCAGCATAGCTGCCTCCTATAGTCCCGGCGGCCTTAAAGGCCGCAGCCGGGGTAAGCCCGCTCGAGTTCGGCGAGGGTGGGGGGATTGGCCCCCTCCTTCGTGCAGTTGAGGGCGGCCGCCGCTGCCGCGAAGCGCAAAAGCGCCTCGAGTTCGGCGTGGCTGAGCCCGGCCAGCTTTTCGCGGCTGTCCGCGCCGCGGCGATCCAGGGCGGCGAGCACCGCCGCGTGGAAGGTGTCGCCCGCGCCGATCGTGTCGGCGACGGAAACCTTGAATGCCGGCAGGCTCGCTTTCGCCTTCCTCGTAAAAGCGGCGCTGCCCGCCTCGCCCCGCGTCACGAAGACGAGCTCGGGGCCCAATTCCAATATGTGCGATACGATCTCGTCCTCGGGGACGGGGCCGTAGAGCCATTCGAGGTCGGAGTCCGAGGCCTTCACGATGCCGCAGGCGCCGCAGAAGGCTTCGAATTTCTTCAAGTACGCCTCCCTGTCGGGGATGAGGGAGGGCCTGATGTTCGGGTCGAAGCTGACGATGAGCCGGTTTTTCTCGCGTTCGACGAGCCTAATGATGGTGCTCGCCTCCGGCTCCATGATGATGGAGATCGACCCCGCCAGGAGGAAGCGCGCCTCGGGCGGCAGGGCGGGCGGGATGTCGGCCCACGAGAGGGAGCGGTCGGCCGCGCCCTCGGCGTAGAAGGCGTAGCGCGCCTCGCCGGCGGCGTTCTTCTCGACGAAGGCCAGGAGGACGGGACGGTCGCTGCGCACCAGGAGGTCCGTGCCCACCTTGTTCTCGGCGAGCCTAGCAAAGAGCTTGTCGCCGAGGAAATCGGAGGCCATGGCCCCCAGGAACCGCGCGTCGGCGCCGAGGCGCGCGGCGGCGATGGCGCTGTTGTAGGGGCAGCCGCCGGGGGCTACCCGGAAGCTTCCGTAGGGTGTCTTCTCGCCGGCCTCGGCGGGCACCATGTCGATCAAGTTTTCCCCACAGCAGATGATCATCGCGCAGCTCCGAATGTTTTCCGAATGACGGGTGAGAGAATAGCGCCCCGCCGCCGCGGGGGCCGCGGGGCGCTAAAGCTAAAGTACCTTACCGAAGAACGCTCACTGATACAAGACGGCCTTGATCTTGGGATCGTCGATGTTGGTCTTGTCGTAGTAGTAGAAACCGGTGTCGACGACTTTCGGGAACTTCTCGCCCTTGAGGGCCTTCACGGCGCACTCGACGGTCTTGTAGCCGATGCCGACCGGGTTCTGGGTGATGGCGCCGTTCATCTCGCCGGCTTTGATGGCCGCGATCTGCTGGGCGCCGGAGTCGTAGCCGATCACCACGATCTTGCCGATCTTCTTCATTTCCTTGACGCCGTTCATCACGCCGATGGCGGAGCCTTCGTTGGCGCCGAAGAAGCCCTTGAGATTCGGGTGGGCCTGGATGATGGCCTTGGCCAGGTCGGTGGACTTCAGGTGGTCGCCAGCGCCGTACTGCACATCGACGACCTTGATCTTGGGATACTTCGCCTTGATCCTGTTGACGAACCCGTCGCGGCGGTCGATGCCGGTGCGGCTGGTCTGGTCGTGGACGATGACGGCCACTTCGCCCTCGTTGTTGATGAGCTTGGCCATCATGTCGGCGGCGTAGGCGGCCGCGGCGACGTTGTCGGTCGCGCAGGTGGTCAGGGGGATGTCGCTGTCGACGCCGGAGTCGAAGGCGATGACGGGGATGTTGGCGGCCTTGGCTTTCTGGAGCAGGGGCAGGGCGGCCTTGCTGTCGAGGGCGGCGAACCCGAGGGCGGCCGGCTTTTTGGCCAGCGCGGCGGACAGCATGTCGATCTGCTTGTCGACCATGGTTTCGGACTCGGGGCCTTCGAAGGTGATCGTGACCTTGTAGTCCTTGGCCGCCTGCTCGGCGCCCTGCTTGACGGCCTGCCAGAACTGGTGCTGGAAGCCTTTGGAGATCAGGGGAATGTACAGCTGCTGCTGGGCGAACACCCCGGACACCGTGACCAAAAGCATTGCTACGATAAGGCCCGCGACGAGCTTCTTATTCTTCATAGCAACCTCCTCTTTGAACTCTCCGGTTCCCCGATGGGACCGGTACGGAACAAACTCAAGCGGGGGAACGGCTTCGGCATCCGAATCAAGCCGCTGACGCCCCCCTTCGGATCCGCGCCGCCTCACTTCCTGCGGCGCAGGATGTCGAGATAGACGGCGAAGATGATGATGGCGCCCGTCGTCACGATCTGCCACTCCTGGGGCACCGACAGGATCCGCAGACCGTTCGTCAGCGTGCTGATGATGAAGGCGCCGATGATGGTGCCGAGGATCGTGCCCTCGCCGCCCGACATCGAGGTGCCGCCGATGACCACCGCCGCGATGGCGTCAAGCTCGTAGCCCTGGCCCAGGGCCGGCTGGGCCGAGCTGAGCCGCGAGGCGATCATGATGCCCGCGACGCCGACGATGGCGCCGCAGAATGCGTACACGGCGATCTTCCACTTGTCGGTGTCGATGCCCGACAGGCGCACGGCCTCCTCGTTGGAGCCGATGGCGAAGGTGTAGCGGCCGAAGGTCGTCTTGGTCAGGATGATCGCCGACACGATGGCCACGGCGAAGAAGATCAACACGGCGTTCGGTATCTGGAAATCCTCGGTGAAGGTGAAGAGCGAACCCATGGAGATCTGGTTGTAGGCCGGGTAGTCCGAGAAGTAGATCGGCTTGGAGTGGGCGATGATCAGCGAGAGCCCCTTGGTGAACAGGTTCATGCCGAGGGTGGCGATGAAGGGCGGCAGCTTGAGCTTGGCCACCATCACGCCCGAGAGCCCGCCGCAGATCACGCCGGTCAGGATGGCGACGGCCAGGCCGACCCAGATGGGCAGGTGCCAGTTGACGATGGCCTGGGCCGACATCACCGCGGTAAGGGTCATCATCGTGCCGATCGACAGGTCGATGCCGCCGGTGATGATGATGAAGTTGACGCCCACGGCCAGCACGCCGTTCACCGCCGTGGCCAGCATGATCGCGATAAGGTTGGCCGGCTGGAAGAAGTTGGGCGACGCCAGCGAGAATCCGACGATCAGGATGACCAGGCTGGAGAAGGCGAGGATCTTCTGCTTCGCCTGCGAGGAGGTGAACGCGTCCTTCTGGGCGCCCTCGGTCTTCACGGTAGCTGCTGTTGCCATACTCATTCCTTCACGGTTTGTTTCGCGGCCGCTTTAACCATGGTCTCGCGCTGCGTGGCGAGCTTCATGATCCTTTCCTGCGTCGCTTCGGAGGCGGAAAGCTCCCCGGTGATCCTGCCCTCGCACATCACGATGATGCGGTGGCTCAGCCTCAGTATCTCCGGCAGCTCCGACGAAATCATTATGATGGTCTTGCCGGCGTCGGCCAGCTCGTTCAGCAGCGAGTAGATCTCCTGCTTTGCGCCGATGTCGATGCCGCGGGTCGGCTCGTCGAAGAAGAGGATGTCGCAGTTGCGGATCAGCCACTTGGCGATGACCACCTTCTGCTGGTTGCCGCCGGACAGGAACTTGAGCTTCTGCTGCAGGCTCGGCGTCTTTATCGACAGCTTCGCGACGTGGTCCTCGGCGGCCTTCCGTATGTCCTTGCGCTTGACGAAGCCCGCGAAGCCCGTGAAGCGCCCCATCGAGGCCATGGCCGAGTTCGTCTCCACGTCCATGCCGACCGCGATGCCGAAGCGCTTGCGGTCTTCGGAAAGATAGCCTATGCCGTGGCGCACGGCGTCGCAGGGGTGGCGGATGCTCACCTTGGCGCCGTTCACGAAAATCTCGCCCGAGTCGATGGGATCGGCGCCGAAGATCGCCCGCGCCGCCTCGGTCCGCCCCGCGCCCATCAGCCCCGCGAAGCCGAGGATCTCGCCTTTTTTCGCTGTAAAGCTGATGTCCTTCAGCGCCTTTCCGCGGTTCAGCCCCCTGACCTCGAGCATTACGGGGCGGTTCGCGCCCAGGTCCACCTGCGGGGCGGTCACCTCTATCGACCGGCCGACCATCAGGGAGATGACATGGTCGAGATTGGTCTCGCCCACCTTGAGCGTGTCGACGTACTGGCCGTCGCGCATCACGGTGATACGGTCCGAAATGCGGAAGAGCTCGTCCATGCGGTGAGAGATGTAGATGATGGCGACGCCCTTGCTCCTCAGGTCGCGGATGATGCCGAAGAGTTCCTCAATCTCCGCGTCGTTCAGGGGCGAGGTGGGCTCGTCCATGATGAGGACGCGGGCGTCGTAGGAGAGGGCTTTCACGATCTCGACCATCTGCTGCTTGGCGATGGTCAGCTCGCCGATCTTGACGCGCGGGTCTATGTCAATCTTCAGAAGGCCGAAGAGCTCTTGGGCTTTTTTGTTGATCGTCCTCTCGTCCAGGAAGATGCCCGTCCTGTCCTTGGGCTCCCGGCCGATGAAGATGTTCTGCGCCGCCGTCAGATGGTTCATCAGGTTGAGTTCCTGATGGATTATCGAGATGCCGAGCTTCTGTGCCGCCTTGGGGTTGGGGATGGCGACCGGCTTCCCGTCGAGGAGAATCTCGCCGGAGTCCTTCTGGTAGACGCCCGAGATCACCTTCATGAGGGTGGACTTGCCCGCGCCGTTCTCCCCCACGAGCGTGTGCACTTCGCCCGGATAGAGGTCGAAGCGGATATCCTTGAGCGCGTGGACGCCCGGAAAGGATTTGTTCAGGTTCTTGACGACGATCAGGGGTTCTGCCAAGGACACGCTCCTTTCTAGAGGGTTGCTTGCCGAATGTATACGATTACCAAAATGTTTTTCATGAATGTATACGTTTACATCCAGCGATTGTATTGTTGAACGGGTTTCCGAATCTGTCAATGAAAAAAGTGAGCAAAATAAAAAAAGCGGAAGCTGAGCGCTTCCGCTTTTGACGACGATGGCGGCTTGCCCGCGCTGTGCGGCTCGCCATCCCCGGGGCTGCGAGCCGCGATGCGCCGCTCCCTAGCGCAACTCTTCCCAGACGCCTGAGCGCTCCGAGCGGAAGAGGGCGTCCAGGACCTTCATGTTCGCGATGGCGTCCTCGGGAGGGGTCGGCTCGGGCGCGCCTTCGAGGATGCTCTTGGAATACGCCTCGAACATGGCGCGGTATTGGCCGGCCGGTCCGCAGGCGACAGTCCTCGTGCCGACGTTGGTAGTCACTTCCAGCTCGGCGGGGACGTCGGGGTACACGTTGTAGGGAATCCTCAGCTCGAGGCGGCCCGAGGTGCCGAGCACCTGCACGCGCTGGAAGGGGAATGCCTGCGTCGATACGGTGAACTCGGCGTGGGCCCCTCCGAAGTCGAGGATCCCCGAGCTCAGCGCGTCAGTGCCGAGCTGGGGATCGCGGTTCACCAGGGCGAGGGCGCGGCGCGGCTCCTCTCCGAGGATGTAGCGCGCGCAGGACACGGCGTAGCAGCCGATATCCATGATTCCGCCGCCGCCCGCTTCCTTGATGTTGCGGATGTTTTTCGGGTCCTTGTTGTTGTAGGCATAGGCCGCCTGCACCATGACCACCTTGCCCAGCTCGCCCGTCCGGACGATTTGGCGCGCCCGCTGCCACTGGGGATGGAAGCGGTACATGAAGGCTTCCATGACGCGGAAGCCCTTCGCCCGCGCGAAAGCTATCGCCTCCTCGGCCTCGGCCGCGTTCAGCGCGAAGGGTTTTTCACAGAGGACGTGCTTGCCGGCCGCCGCCGCCGCCTTCACCCAGGGCGCGTGGAGGTGATTGGGCAGGGGAATGTAGACCGCATCGATCTCGGGGTCGCTCAGCATGGCTTCGTAGGAGGCGTAGGCGCGGGGAATTTCCAGGCGCGCGGCTTCGGTCGCGGCCTTGTCGCCGTCGCGCGAGGCTATGCCCGCGATCTTGGAGAGCGTGGCCTCTTTAAGCTCGTTCCACACCCTGAGCCTGAAATGATTGGAAACCGAGAGAACGCCCCAGCGGACATAGTCCATAAAAGCCTCCTTGAGCCCGATCGGCCATGATTCTACCACGGTCTTTTCCCCAGGGCAAAGGCCGGGCTATACTGCGCCCATGGGCATCCTCGTCTCCCGCATCGCGCTCTCCTTCGTCATCGCCGGCGTCTGGATCGCCGCTGCAACCCTCGTCGGCGAGCGGCTCGGCAGCCGCAAGGCCGGCCTCATCGGTAATCTGCCGTCGAACATCCTCATCTCCCTGCTCTTCATGGCGCTGACCAAGGGGTCTGACTACGCGGCGGCGGCCACGGCCGGCGTCCCCATGGGCATGGCCATCGACTCGATCTTCCTGGCAGTCCTCATCTTCGCCCTCGGCAGGGGATTGGCCGCCGCCCTCGGGCTGGCGCTGGCCTCCTGGGCCGTCGTCGCCACCCTCGCGGTGGCGGTCCTGCCTCCGCTGGGCTACGCCGCCTCCCTCGCGGTCTTCGCCGCGGCCGCCCTCTCGCTCTTCCTCTTGGCGGATGCCAGGCTGGGCAGGGAGAAGGTCGAGAAAAAGCCTGTGCCCTTTTCCTGGAAAGTCATGGCCCTGCGCGCCTTCTTCGCCGGCACCATCGTCGCCGGCGCGGTCGCGATCGCACAGGTGGCGCCTCCCTACATGACCGGCGTCCTGGCCACCTTCCCGGCCGTCCTCACCACGACGATGGTGATCCTCGCGCGGAGCCAGGGCGTCGCTTTCGCCCGCGCCACGGGCAAGATACTCATCCTCTCCAACGTCAACATCGTCGTCTACACGACCTGCGTCGGCCTCCTCTATCCGACGGTCGGCCCATGGCTCGGGACGCTTCTGGCCTTTGCCGCCTCCGTCGTCTCGATCTATCTCGTCGGACGACTGACCCAGCGCCTGGTCTGAGCGCCTGACCGGGCGCCGCCCTCCGGCCGATTTGCGAACAGCTTGCAAATCGTGGCGCTCGCCAGTATACTTGATTTTGCGAATCATTCGCAAAAGGAACGAATTGAAGCTATGGCACTACCTGAGAAGCCCCGGCACGCTCCAAAAAAGAAATCCTCGGCCAAGGTCCGTGGAGCGCGATTCCCGTTCGCGGCCATTCTCGCCCTCGCGGCGATCGCGGGCGCCTGGGCGGGAACGGGCGGCCCCGGCGTCGCTCCCGCCTCGGCGCCGACGGTGGTCGTCAGCATCCTGCCCCAGTCGGAATTCGTCGCGCGCATAGCGGGCGACAAGGTGAAGATCATCACGCTCGTCGGTCCGGGCGCCTCGCCCCACAGCTACGAGCCCACGCCCCGCCAGATGGCCGGCCTGAGCGGTGCCTCGCTCTGGCTCACCGTCGGCGGCATCGAGTTCGAGAAGGCCTTTCTCCCCAAGGTCAAAGCCCTCTACCCGCACCTCAGGATCGTCGATACGGCGGCCGGCGTAAAGTTTCGGACGCTCGAATCCCACAGCCACGAGGGCGAGGCGGCCGCCCCGGCGGCGGCTCCTGCGGCGGGAGCCAAAGCGGCTCCTGCGCCGGCCGCGCCTGCGGTCGACGCGGAAGGCGGCATCGACCCCCATGTATGGCTCGGCCGCGACGCGGTGAAAATCCAGCTCTCGGCCGCGACGGAGGCGCTCTGCGCTCTCCTCCCCGCGGAGGCCTCCCAGTTCAGGAAGAACCGCGACGCCTATGTCGCGGAGATCGATTCCGCCTTCGCCTCGATCGCGAAGGAGCTGGCCCCGCTCAAGGGCAAGAAGGTGTTCGTCTACCATCCTTCCTTCGGGTACTTCCTCGACAGTTTCGGCATACTCCAGGAAGCGGTCGAACTCGGCGGCAAGGAGCCGACGCAGAAGTCCCTCGCCGCGCTGATCGCCGAGGCCAAGGCCGACGGCGCCAAAGTGGTTTTCGTGCAGAAGCAGTTCTCGACCAACGCTGCCAGAACCGTCGCTGCGGCGATCGGAGGCGTGGTGGTGGAAGTCGATCCGCTGGCACCCGACTGGCTCGCCAACATCAAAGCCATGGGCGCCGCGCTGATGCGCGCCATCAGGTAGGCGCGCCTATTTATGGAAGGAGATCGAAGGTGAACCTGGGAAATAGTGGCTCCTTGCGGACTGGGCGCGGCACCTCCGAAGCCGCCTCGAGCGACGCTCACGACGCTCATCGGGTCGCTCGCGACGCTCATCGCGTCGCGGTGCGCTTTTCGGGCGTCGATTTCGCGCACCGCGAGGCTGAGGTGCTCAAGAACGCCTCCTTCCACGTCCACGAGGGCGAATTCGTGGCCCTGATCGGCCCCAACGGCTCGGGGAAGACGACGATACTCCGCCTCATCCTCGGGCTCGCCAGCCCGGGGGCGGGGTCGATCGAGGTGTTCGGAGCCCCGCCCGAGCTGGCTCGCGGCGCCGTGGGCTATGTCCCCCAATCGATGAGCTTCGACCGCGCCTTCCCCATCTCGGTGGAGGAGGTCGTGCGCATGGGGCGGCTGAGCGGGGCGGGGCGCGGCTGCCTCAAGGGCGGCTGCTCCGACGTCGACGACGCCCTGGAAATGGCCGACGTCGCCGATCTCCGCGACAGGCCCTACGCCGCCCTCTCGGGCGGGCAGCGGCGCCGCGTCCTCGTGGCGCGCGCCCTCGCATCCAAGCCCCGCCTCCTCGTCCTCGACGAGCCCACGGCGAACATGGACGAGGAGAGCGAGCGCCGCCTCTACGCCGTACTGGGCTCCCTCAAAGGCTCCGCCACCGTCATCATCGCCACGCACGACACGGATTTCGTCTCGGCGCTCACCGACGTGGTGCTCTGCGTCAATGGCCGGAGCGGCGATGAAGCCCCCGGCGGCGTCGCGCGCCACGCCTCCGGCCCGGTGGAGCGCGTGTCCTCCGGCCACTATGGCGGCGCCATCCTCCAGGTCCTCCACGACACCGACCTGCCCGACGACGCGCGCTGCGTGAGCTGCGCCGACGGCACCGCCGAAACGGCCGCGCCCGCTTCGGCCGGCGCCGCTCCCGGCTCCAGCCCCGCCGAGCCCCAAGGAGGCGAGCGATGAGCTTTTTCTCCGCCCTCTTCGATCCCGCCATGCCTTTCGTGCGCAATGCCTTGGTCGCCGGCATCCTCTCGAGCATCCTTTTCGGCGTCCTGGGCTCCGTCGTCACCGTGAAGCGCATCGCCGGCCTGGCCGGAGCGATATCCCACGCTGTGCTCGGCGGCATAGGCCTCGCGCTCTATCTGTCGGCGAACAAGATCGTGCCCGGCCTGCCGCCCATCGCGGGCGCCCTCGTCTTCGCCCTGATCTCGGCCGCCCTCATCGGCCTCGTCTCCCTCAAGGCCAAACAGCGCGAGGACACCGTCATCAACGCGCTCTGGGCGATAGGCATGAGCATCGGCATCGTTTTCATCGCCAAGACCCCCGGCTACGCCGACCCCATGAGCTACCTCTTCGGCAATATCCTCCTGGTGTCGGCGCGCGACCTCGTCATGCTGGGCGTCCTCGACATCCTCGTCATCGTCCTGGCCTGGCGCTACTATCCCCAGATCGAGGCCAGCGCCTTCGACGAGGAGTTCGCGCGCACGCGGGGCGTCTCCACCGACGCCGTATTCCTCGTCATCCTCGGAGTCACCGCCATCGCGGTGGTCCTCCTCCAGACCTATGTCGGCATCGTCATGGTCATCGCCATGCTCACCCTGCCCGCCGGAACCTCGGGCTATTTCGCCCGGAATCTCGCCGGCATGATGGCCATCGGCACGCTCTTCTCGGTCGCCTTCTCAGTGGCCGGCCTCGCGATCAGCTGGGGGCTGGATCTCCCCTCGGGAGCCATCGTCGTCCTGGTGGCAGGGGCCACCTTCCTCGCCGTCTCGGCGCTCCGCGCCGGGCGAAAAGCATAAAGGCGGCGGCGCATGACCAAGGCGAGGCAGGCCGTTCAGGAAATCCTCGACGCGGCGGGAACGCCCCTCTGCGCCCTCGACGTCGAGGAGCGCGCCGGGAGCCTCTGCGATCCGGCCACGATCTACCGCTCGCTGCACTATCTCGAGGAGCGGGGGCTCGCGGAGTCCTTCGTCCTCCACTGCGAAGCCCACGGCACCGAGCGCTACTACGTCTCCGGCAAGGCCCAGCATCGGCACTGGTTCCACTGCGAGCGCTGCCACCGCTTCGTGGACTTGGGCGCCTGCCGCGTCGAGCCAATCCTCCGCGACATGGAGGACGACACGGGCGTGACGATCCGCAGCCACACGCTCTACGCGAGCGGCTTCTGCTCCGCCTGCCGCGGGCTCTAAGCCGGCCGCGGCACCGCGGCGCGCTGCCCCTGAAAAGCGACGAGGGGGCGGCCTTCCGGCCGCCCCCTCGCCCGTCCCGCCCGGCGTCCTTCCGGCTAGACGATCGCGCTTCCGACCAGCCTCACGATGAATCCCACCACCCAAGCCAGCGCGAGGGCGTAGCACACCTCGAAGATCATCCACTTGTCGCCAGCCTCGGCCCTGATCGTCGCCAGGCTCGCGAAACAGGGCGGCATGATCAGGATGATCGCCATCAGCACCACCGCCGCGAGCGGCGTCATGCCCGGATCGCGCCTGAGCGCCGCCTTCAGCGAGGCAGTCTCCTCCACGTCGGTCGTATCCGTGCCATAGAGAATCCCGAGGGTCGAGACGACGAGTTCCTTGGCGGCGAAGCCCGGGATCAGGGCTATGCCCACTTTCCAGTTCAAGCCCAGCGGCTTCAGGACCGGCGTCATCAGCTTGCCGATCGCGCCGGCAGCGCTCGACTCGAGGCGGTACTCCTTGAGCGCGGCGTCGACCGCCGCCTGGACACGCGCCGCGGAGGCGGCGGCCTCAGTAGAGGCGCCCGCGGAAGCGGCGGCTGCACCCGCGCCCGCCATGCTCGCCGAAAGTTCGGTGCGGAGCGCCGTGGCCTTGACGGCTTCGTCCTTGGGCGCGGGAAAGGTGGTGAGCGCCCAGATCAGGATCGAGGCCGCCAGGATCACGGTGCCCGCCTTCTTGATATAGTTGAGTGTCTTGCCCCAGACGTGCCAGAACACGCCGCGCAATGTCGGCCTGCGGTAGGGCGGCAGCTCCATCACGAAGGGTGTCGTCTCGCCTCTGAGCACCGTCTTGCGGAGGAAGATCGTGGACGCCAGGGAAAGGAGCACGCCCGCCAGATAGATGAGCATGACGGCATTGTCCGCGTGCGCGGGAAAGAAAGTGCCCGCCAGCAGGACGTAGACAGGCAGCTTGGCGCCGCAGCTCATGAAGGGCACGGCCAGGATGGTCGCGATGCGGTCCTTGGGGCTCTTCACCGTGCGCGTGGCCATGATCGCCGGCACGCTGCAGCCGAAGCCGAGCATCAGCGGCATGAAGGACTGCCCATGGAGCCCGAAGGCGTGCAGGATCTTGTCCGTCAGGAAGGCCGCGCGCGACATGTAGCCGGTATCTTCGAGGATCGAGATGCAGAGGAAGAGGAGCACGATGAGGGGAACGAAGGAGAAGACGCCGCCCACGCCCTGGATTATCCCATCCACGACCAGGGAGCGCAGGAGGCCCGCGGGGATCGCCAGCTCCGCGCCCTCGGCCAGCAGCGTGAAAAGTCGGTCGAGCAGGGCGGCCGGGTATTGGCCCAGCGCGAAGGTCAGCTTGAAGATGCCCCAGATGATGAGGAAGAAGATCGGCAAGCCCAGGAAGCGGTTCATCAGGACGCGGTCGATTCGTTCGGTCAGCGGCACCCGATTGACGGGCACCTGCTTCACCGCCTCCCTGATCGCGCCGCGGATGTAGCCGTAGCGCTGCTCGGTCACGATGATTTCGGCATCCCTGCCGAAATGCCTTGCCAGCCACTCCCTGTCGGATTTGGCCCGCGCGGCGATCTCCGCCCCGCGAGGGTGGGCGGTCAGTTTTTCGCCGGCGTTCGAGTCGTTTTCCAGCAGCTTGATCGCGAGCCAGCGCGCGGGATAGCGTTCGGCGAAGGCTTTGTCCGAGGCTATAACCTCCGCCAGCGGCCCGAGCCGCGACTCGATCTCATCGCCGTAGTGGGGCGTCTTCATCGGCGCGGCCGCCGCGGCCTTCGGCGTTTCCGTCGAACCATCCATCGTGGCCGCCGATATTTCTGCGAGCACCGCCTCGAGGAGGGCCTCGACGCCCTCGCCATTCGTCCCCACCGTCTTCGCGAGGGGAATGCCCAAGGTCTTCGATAGCAGGGCGGCGTCGATGCGCAGGCCCTTCGCCTCGGCCTCGTCCGACATGTTGAGGGCGCCGACCACCGGGATGCCCAGCTCCTGGAACTGCAGGCAGAGGTAGAGGTTGCGCTCCAGGTTGGTCGAATCGATCACGTCGACCACGATGTCCGGCCGCTCCTCCAGGAGGAAATCGCGCGCCACCACCTCGTCGAGGGAATAGGCGGTCAGGCTGTAGATGCCGGGCAGGTCGATGATCCTGAAGCGCGTATCGCGGAAATCGTGGATTCCCTCACGCTTCTCCACGGTGACGCCGGGATAGTTCCCCACCTTGTGGTGGGCGCCGGTGATGGCGTTGAAGAGGCTGGTTTTGCCCGCGTTGGGGTTGCCCGCGAGGGCGACGCTGATCGTCCTCATGCCGACCTGCCCTGGCCATCGTCCCGCCGCCTTCCGCCGCCATGATCGCCGCAGCAATCCTGCGGGGCGAAGAGGGCGCGGAGCCCGAAGCCCCGCCCGCGATTCGGCCGGTACCCTCTCCCGGCTCGCCCGGGCCCGAAGCCTTTGCCGGCGAGGCCTCCCGCCGCGTTCGCGGAAACTTCCCCGCCGGTCCCCGGGCCGATCCCCCCGGCCGCCTCCACCTCGATGAGCCGCGCCTCGCTTCTCCGCACCAGAAGGTCGTAGCCCCTTATGCGGATCTGCACCGGCCCGCGCATGAAGGCGCTGCGCACCAGCTCGCCCTCGGCGCCCTCGGTGAACCCCATGTCGGCGAGACGCTTGCCTATCTCGCCGCCCACGAGAACCTTTCCCACCCGAAACGAGGCGCCCGGCCTCAACTCCGAAAGCTGCATCTATGGCTCCTATCCGCTCTTTGCCCGATCATTTCGCGAGCGAGTCGCGCACCGCCTCGGTGCATTCCGCGCAGAGCCCCTTGAGCTCCATCATGTGCCCGATAGCCTTGAACCCGTATTTTTCAAAAACCCTGTCCTGCGCCTTCTCGATCGCAGGATCGAAGAACTCCACGAGCTTGCCGCAGCGGATGCAGAGGAGATGATCGTGGTGCCTGTGCCGGTACGCGTGCTCGTAGCGCCGCGGCCCCTCCAGGAGCTTCAGGGTGCGGAAGACCGTCGCCTGGCCTATGCCCGGATCGATGCGCCGCGCCGCGTCGAAGACATCCTCCGCGCTCAGATGGCCCTCGGTCGCCAAAAAGGCCTGGAGCACCGTCTCCCGCGGAGAGGTCATCTTAAGATCCTTTGTCCGCAGGTAACGCTCGAACAAGTCGCGCTCTTCGTTCATGTCCGCCCCTTTTCTTGATGTTGATATTGATAATCATTATCAATAAAACTGTCAAGAGGGGCACTTCCGCTTTTCGCGCCCGCGAGGTTTTGTCGCCCGCGGAACGGCGCGTTTGGCGAAAGCTCAGGCCTTTTTCTCGAGCTTCTTGTTTCGGAACCAGAGCGCGGTGTCGACGCTCACCATGGCGAAATTGAGGACGTACAGGTAGACGACATCGTCGAAGCGGTAGAAAAGCTTGTTGGCGATGCCGGCGAGATAGCCGATGAGGACGATGACAAGAAAGAAGACGCTCTTGCCGCCCGTCGCGCGGGAGCGGCAGGAGCGGTAGATGGAGAAGGGCCAGGCGGCCCCGAAGCATACCAACATGACAATTTCGAAGATGCTCATGCGCTTCACTCTAGCGATGCGAGGCGATCTCGCCAAGCCGGCCGCGTCCCAGGCCGCCGTCCGCCCAAGCTTCAGCCATTGCCCAATCCGGAAGCTTGCTTTACAATCCTTCCATGGAAAAGCGCTATTTCTCCTATCAGGAAATACACAAGACGGCCAAAAGCATGGCGGAACGCATCGCCGCCGCAGGCTTCGAGCCCGACGTCATCGTGGCGATCGGCACCGGGGGCTTTATCCCCGCCCGCATCATCAGGACCTTCCTGGGCGCCCCGATCCTCGCGGTCGGCATCGCCTACTACGACGCCAACGACAAGCCCACCGAGTTCCCCCGCAAGGTCCAGTGGATCGAGGAAGCCGAGCGCCAGCTGGCCGGCAGGAAAATCCTCCTCATCGACGAGGTGGACGACTCGCGCACGACCCTCGAGTACTGCATCCGGGAACTTCTGAAGCACAAGCCGGCCGAGATCGCCGTGTCCGTCCTCCACAACAAGAACAAGCACAAGCGGGGCGCCATCCCCCAGGAAGTCAAGCATTATGTCGTCGGCGAGGAGCTGGACGACGTCTGGATCGTCTATCCCTGGGACGCCAAGGACATCGACTTCCACGATTCCATGGCCAAGCGCTGAAGGCCGTCCGGCTAGCCCCCGCTTATCAAATGGAAGATTTCGAGTTCGTCGCCATGCGATACGGGGGTGGTTTCGCGGCGCTCGCGCTCGACGAGCCGACCGTTCAGCTTGGTGATGATGTGGGGGAAAGTATATTTGCGGCGCCTGATTATCTCGGCGACGCTTAGTTCGGTTTCCGGGTATTCTTCTTTCTCGAAATTGACCGTCACGACCATGCCGCATCCTACCTCGGCGAAACCTCCAGCCGCAAGCTGGCGGCCCGCGCGGCCCTCCTTTCCCAGTGAACGAACGCGGATCGGCGCAAGGATTTGTGCATTATTATGCAGAATGAATGCATAACTATTGTATATTGAGAAGCCCCATCATTGACACTGTATTCGAAATATCGTATCTTCGCAAAGAAATAACGGCGCCGACGCCAGCGGGGTGTCCTCGCCGCGGCGGTATGCGCCTTTCATAAGCGTTTGTCCGCCCAAAACCAAGGAGTAACGCAATGAAGAAGTCCTGGTCCGCTCCCATCGCCTTCGCCCTGCTCGCGGTCCTCGTTGTCCTCGGCTCGGCGAGCCTCTCTTCCTGCGCCAAGAAACCCACCAAGATCGTCGTCGCCTCGGACGCCACCTGGCCGCCCATGGAGTTCGTCGACGCGAACAAGAACGTCGTCGGCTTCGACGTCGATCTCGTCAACGAGATCGCCAAGGCCGCCGGCTTCGAAGTCGAAATCAAGAATACCGCTTGGGACGGCATCTTCGCCGGCCTCGCCGCCGGCAACTACCAGGCCGTCGCTTCCTCCGTCACCATCACCGACGAGCGCAAGGCCACCATGGACTTCTCCGAAGGCTACGTCAACGCCGGCCAGGTCCTCGTCGTCAAGAAGGCGACCGCCGGAGTCGCGGCCCTCGCCGACCTCGTCGGCAAGAAAGTTGGCGCCCAGATCGGCACCACCGGCGCCATCGAGATCGGCAAGGTCGCCGGCGTCGAGCTCAAGACCTACGACGAAGTCGGCCTGGCCTTCGAGGACCTCGCCAACGGCAACATCGTGGGCGTCGTCGCCGACTCCCCCATCGCCGCCAACTTCGCCCTCCAGAACCCCACCTACAAGGACAAGCTCATGATCGTTGGCAAGCCCTTCACGGACGAATGGCTCGGTTTCGCCTTCAAGAAGGGCGACGCCAAGACAGCCAAGCTCTTCGCCGACGGCCTCGCCAAGGTCAAGGCCTCCGGCAAGCTTGACGAACTCACGACGAAGTGGCTCAAATAGCATCATGAGTAAAGGCTCTCCGAGTCGCGGCCGGGAGGACCAAACTGCCGGCCGGACGACGATAAACGTCACCGATGGCACCCTCATCCCCTCCAAGGATGAGGGTGGCTTGCTTTCCTCCTGGAACATCGGTTTCTTCGGGGCGGTCGCCCTCCTGGTCGTGCTTCCCCTGATAAGCCCCGATCCCTATCTGCGAATACTTTCCTTCGTCCCCGACGGCCTCGTGGCGACCTTCTCCGTGACCCTGATCTCCATCGCCTTCGCGCTCATGATCGGGCTCTTCGCGGGGCTCGGGCGCATTTCGCAGAACAAGGCCATCAATCGCATCGCGACGATCTACGTCGAGGTGATCCGCGGCATCCCCCTCCTGGTCCAGCTCTTCTACATCTACTACGCGCTGGGGCCGCTCCTCAAGCTCCAGGGACCGCCAGCGGCCATCCTCGCCATGTCGATCTGCTACGGCGCCTACATGGCGGAGATTTTCCGCGCCGGCATCCAGTCCATCCCCAAGGGGCAGATGGAGGCGGCGCTCGCCCTCGGCATGTCCCGGAGCCTCGCCCTGCGCAAGATCATCATCCCCCAGACGGTCAAGGTCATCCTGCCCCCGATCGGGAACGAATTCATCGCCTTGCTCAAGGACTCGTCGCTCGTCTCCATCCTCGCGGTATCGGACCTCCTCCGCCGCGGGCGCGAGTACGCGTCGACCTCCTTCCGCTATTTCGAGAGCTACACGGTCATCGCGCTGATCTACCTCGTGATGACTCTCTTCTTCTCGCGCGTCGTCGCGTTCATGGAAGAAAAGCTGAGGCACCGTGGAAACGTACATTGAGATAAAGAACGCCGTCAAAACTTTCGGCGGCACCGTCCAGGCCCTTCGCGGGGTCGACCTCACCGTCAAGAAAGGAGAGGTGGTGCTCATCATCGGACCCTCGGGTTCGGGCAAGAGCACCCTTCTGCGCTCCGTCAATCGGCTCGAGCGCCTCGATTCGGGAACCATCTTCATCGACGGCGAGTGCGTCACCGACGAGAAGGCCGATATCCGCCACATCCGCGAGGAAGTGGGCATGGTCTTCCAGAGCTTCAACCTCTTCCCGCATCTGAGCGTGCTGGACAACATAACGCTTTCCCCGACCCTCGTGCTCAAGCAGGGCAAGGAAGAGGCGGCGGCCACGGCGCGCCGGCTCCTGGCCAAGGTCGGCCTTTCCGAAAAGGAGGCCGCCTGGCCCGAGCAGCTCTCCGGCGGCCAGCAGCAGCGCGTCGCCATCGCCCGCGCCCTCGCCATGAACCCCAAGGTGATGCTCTTCGACGAGCCCACCAGCGCCCTCGACCCCGAAATGATCAAGGAAGTCCTCGACGTCATGACCAACTTGGCCGAGGAAGGCATGACCATGCTGGTCGTCTCCCACGAGATGGGCTTCGCGCGGGCCGCCGCGCACCGGATCATCTTCATGGACGCCGGCCAGATCGTCGAAGAAGCCCCGCCGGAGACCTTCTTCACCTCGCCGCGCGAAGACCGCACGCGGCGCTTCCTGGAGCACATCCTGTAGATCCTGCCTAATCCTGTTATCCTGTCGGGTTTCACGCGCCAGGCCGCGGCCAAATCCTGTAGATCCTGTCCAGCCTCGCCCCATAGTGCGCGGGGCTAGACATAAATTAGATAATTTGTTATCTATATATTCAACCCCAATTTACAGGAGTATCGGATGACCAAAAGAATTCTCTGGTCGGCCCTTCTGGGCCTCTTGGCGGCGCTGTCGCTTGTAGCCTGCGCCACGACGCCCGTCTTTACCGCGGGCACCTATATCGGAATCGGCAAAGGCCACGGCGGCGACATCAAGGTGGCGGTCGCAGTGAGCGCGACGAAAGTGCTCAAGGTCGAGCTGCTACAGAGCGGCGAGACCGCCGGCATCGGCG
>JAJTBU010000305.1 GCA_021286735.1 bacterium | reverse complement strand
GGTATTTCCTTGAGCCGCAGAGCACTGAATGCTCGAGGATGTGGGCCACGCCGTCCGAGCGCGATGGCGGCGTCCGGAAGCTGATGCCGAAGGACTTGTTCTCGTCCGCGTTGACGACCGACAGGAGTCGCGCTCCGGTGGCGTCGTGGCGGTAGAGGCGGACGAGTGAATCGATTTCGGGAACCTGGCGCTCCTCGATGAGCGTGAATGGCATGGGAACTCCTGCGGCGCGGTTTTTCAGCTGCCGATGGCGAGGCGGGCCTTGTCCTCGTACATGAGCCGATCGAGCCTTTTTATGAAAATATCAAAATTTCTGTCCAGCTCCAAGTCGAAGATGGCCCTGCCCATGCTCGCCGAGAGCGCATAGGGCTTGGAAGGCCGGTTGGAGGCCGCGATGTTCGCCTTGATCCTCGCCAAAACCTCGTCCAGGACGAGCGGATCGCCCGTCTCTAAAATCACGATGAACTCGTCGCCGCCGTAGCGGGCGACGAAGTCGGTCTTGCGGACCGACGCGTGGAGGATGGCCGCCATCTCGATCAGGGCCTGGTCGCCGACGCTGTGGCCGCATCGGTCGTTGATCTGCTTGAAATAATCGAGGTCGAGCATGATGCCTGAGAAGGTCTGCCTTCCCCGCGCGCGGCGGAGGAGTCCGGCGAGGTATTCCTGCAGGCTCGATCGATTGAAAGTTCCCGTCAGATAGTCGTTGTCGATCTGCCGGTTTTGCACGTTTACGAAGGTGAGCAGCACGGCGATGACGGTGGCGGCCCAGAAGAGGTTGGTGCCATAGATGAAAACCTGGAGGATGCCCCCGATGGTCGGCATGATGGGGTAGAGGATCAGGTTCAGGAAGGAAGCGCTCGATATGTTCCTGCGGCGCTTCAAGAGGAGGCATGCGGGCAGGAGGCCCATGAAGGTCATGAGGAGGTTGAAGAGCGAGTTCATCGGCCCGCGGTGGTAGATATTCCCCTCGTCGAGGTAAAAGAGAAGACCTTTGAGCGGGCTGACCGCGGCGAAGACGATGCCCATGAAAGCGAAGGCGATGGCGGTCCAGAAAAAAGGCGAGAGAAAGAGGGGTTTCCCCGGCGCGGTGAAATGATCGACGTAGACGAGATAGATGCCCATCGGGATCATGATGAGGGCGTAGAAGATCGAGTTGACGACGTAGCCGGCGATTCGGCCGGCGGTTCCCGGCAGCCCGTCGACCACCCAGGTCGCGCCCTCGCTGACGATGACGAGCCCCACGCTGGCGATCAGGAGGAGGAAGAGCTTGGAATCGATGAAACGGTGATCCCGGCTCCTCATGACGACGGATGTACCGATGATCGCGAGGATGGCGAGCGCGAAAAGGTCTATTTCGATCCTCAGCAGGGTTTCGACCGACATTTATAGCTTTCTTTTCCTTTGAAGCAGGGGATGGATGAGCGCGGCGAAAATTATTCTACCAAAGGCGTTGGCGATTGCAAGGCCCGCGGCTATGGCGGCGGCGGTCATGATGGTGGACATGCCCAGCTCCGTCATCTTCATCGGGTCGCCTTCGAAGGAGGCTAGCATGGTGAAGTACATGCCGCCGCCGGGGACGAGGGGAATGATGCTCGCGATCATGTAGACAGTGGCCGGCCTGGCCCTCGTCCAGCCGACGATCTCGCTGTAGAGGCCAGGGCGGCCACGAAAGCGGCGAAGGCGGGTGCCGCGGTGGCCCGCATCGCCAGGAAGGTGGCCCAGCCGACGGCGGCTCCGGCCGAGGCCAAGGCGATGTCGATCGAGTGGAGGCCGAAGAGGATTGAGAACGCCGAAGTCGCCAGGGCGGCGAAGAGCGGGCCTTTGAGCCAGGCGAGGACGGAGGGGATGAGGGAACTGTCGGAGGCGATCACCGGAGGCCTCCGATGCCGAGCAACTTCCAGACGGCGAAGGCGGCGCCCGCCCCCGCGGAGATGCTGGCGGCGGTTATGATTGCGTCGGCTCCCCGGGCTATGCCCGCGACGAGGTCGCCCGCGATGATGTCGCGGATGGCGTTGGTGATGGCGACCCCCGGGACGAGGAGCATGATGACTCCGATGATGAGGGTGTCCGGGTTGATCGGGGCGCCGAGCGAACGCAGGGCGAGGGAGGCGAGGGCGATGACCGCCCCTCCGGCGAGGCTCGTGAGGAATTCCGGGAACTTGAGGCGCTGGAAGCCGCGGATGAGGAAGGAGAGCAGGGCGCCGAGGAAGACCGCCGCAATGGCGTCGGCTAGGCTGCCCCCGAAGAGAAGGGTGAAAAAGGCGGCTCCGAAGGCGCTCGCGAGCGTCATTATCGCGGCTGGACGCTCGCGCATGCGCTCTATGCCATCGAGTTCGTTCATCGCCGCCGCGAGGCCGATCCGGTCTGCCTGGAGGGCCTCCACGAGGGCGTGGATGCGCGACACCTTTTCCAGATTCATGCCCCGCTTCTTTACGCGGCGCACGACGGAGCGGACCTTGCCGTCCTCGCCGGTGTAGGAGAGCATGAGGCCGGTGCTCGTGGCGAAGCACTCCGCCTCGGCGCCGCCCTGGCTCGAGATGATGCCCATGGCGGCGTCTTCGGCGCGGTATGTTTCGCCGCCGCTCTCGAGCATGAGGCGCGCGGCGTCCGCCGCGAACAGGAGAAGGTCTTCCGGCTGCATCGACTCCATACTACCCGCCGCAGGCTGTCGCGGCAAGGCTGGCCGGCGGCGGCCGCGGCGGCGCGCGGAAACGACGAGGGCGTCCGGAAGCACGCTTCCGGACGCCCTCGTTTTTCCTCGGTTCGGCCCCGCGGGGCTCCCGAACAGCTCAGTAGTTGCGCGCGAAGATCGCCCTGTGCTTGGCGGGGGCGCCGCAGAGGGCGCATACGCCCTCGATGTTGTCCTGGCGGCCCAGCGGCAGGCAGCGCAGTGTCGCCTTGGTCTTGGCCTTGAGTTCGGCCTCGCATTCGGGCGAGCCGCACCAGAGAGCCTCGGCGAATCCGCCCTTGGCGTCGGCCGTTCCCATGCCCTCGGCGCCGCAGAACTCGAGCAGCGCGTCCCTCGTGCCGCTCGCGACGGTGTTCGCCTCGCGGAAATTCTTCGCGCGCTCGTAGAGCGCGGTCT
>JAJTBU010000304.1 GCA_021286735.1 bacterium | reverse complement strand
ACATCGACCATGGGAAGACGACGCTGAGCGCCGCCATCACCCAGTACTGCGCCCGCAAGTTCGGCGACAAGGCCCTCAAGTTCGACGACATCGACAACGCGCCGGAAGAGAAGGCCCGCGGCATCACGATCAACACCAGGCACCTCGAGTATCAGTCCGAGAAGCGCCACTACGCGCACATCGACTGCCCGGGACACGCCGACTACATCAAGAACATGATCACCGGCGCCGCTCAGATGGATGGCGCCATCCTGGTCGTTTCCGCCCCCGACTCGGTTATGCCCCAGACCCGCGAGCACGTCCTGCTCGCCCGCCAGGTCGGCGTCCCCTCCGTCCTCGTCTTCCTGAACAAGGTCGACCTGGTCGACGACCCCGAGCTCATCGAGCTGGTCGAGGAAGAAGTCCGCGACCTCCTCAGGTTCTACGGCTTCCCCGGCGACACGACCCCGATCATCAAGGGATCCGCCTTCAAGGCCATGTCCGAGCCGGACAATCCCGAGGCGACCAAGTGCATCCAGGACCTCCTCGATGCCATGGACAGCTTCTTCCCCGACCCCGTCCGCCTCACCGACAAGCCCTTCCTGATGCCCATCGAGGACGTGTTCTCGATCTCCGGCCGCGGCACCGTCGTCACTGGCCGTATCGAGCGCGGTATCATCCACGTCAACGACAACGTCGAGATCGTCGGCATCAAGCCGACCAAGTCCACGGTCGTCACGGGCGTCGAGATGTTCAACAAGCTCCTCGACGAGGGCCAGGCCGGCGACAACGTCGGCACCCTGCTTCGCGGCGTCGACAAGAAAGAAGTCGAGCGCGGACAGGTTCTCGCCAAGCCGGGCACCATCAACCCGCACACGAAGTTCAAGGGCCAGATCTACGTCCTCTCCCAGCAGGAAGGTGGACGCCACAGCCCGTTCTTCTCGGGCTATCGCCCCCAGTTCTATTTCCGCACCACGGACATCACCGGCACGGTGACGCTCGCCGAGGGCAAGGAAATGGTCATGCCCGGCGACAACACCGAGATCGCCGTCGAGCTGATCTACCCGATCGCCATGGAGAAGGGGCTTAAGTTCGCCATCCGCGAGGGCGGCCACACGGTAGCTTCCGGCCAGGTCATCGACGTCATCGCGTAAGTAGCGTTTTACCGCAAAAATGAGCTGTCCGGCCCGATTCGGGGCTGGACAGCTTTTTTATTTTCTGCAATAATACCACGCTTGCGTAATGGTATTGCGCAAGCTGTCATTCCGTCGGGGCGGTGGCCCGGGCGGAGAGCGGGGCTCACCGGCCCCGCGGCACATGGAATCGAGCGCGCCCGCCAGGGTACGGCCCGGAATCGTATGTGCAAGGGATCTTTGGAGGACACATGAAAGACAGAATCCGTGTTAGGCTGAGAGGCTTCGACGTGCGTCTCGTGGACGACAGCGCGATGGGAATCGTCAAGACGGTGCAGGGCGCGGGCGCGAAAGTGTCCGGTCCCATCCCGCTCCCGACGAGGATCAACAAGTTCACCGTGCTTCGCTCGCCCCACGTGCACAAGAAGTCCAGGGAACAGTTCGAGATGAGGACGCACAAGCGCCTGATCGATATCCTTGAGCCGACGCCTGAAGTCATGGATGCCCTGATGAAGCTCGAGCTTCCCGCGGGCGTCGATGTCGAGATACGGCAGTAAGCGGTTGCGCTTGCTGGAATGCAGAAACGCCCGGCTTCGTGCCGGCCGCGTTCAACGCAGGAGAGCCGAATGATCGGACTAATCGGTAAAAAGCTTGGGATGACCCAGGTCTTCGACGAGACGGGGAGACTCATTCCCGTCACCGTCGTGCAGGTCGTTCCCAACGTCGTCGTCGGCAAGAAGACGAGCGACAAGGACGGCTACGACGCGATCGTCGTCGGAGTCTACGAAAAGAAGAAGAGCAGGGTCACGAAGCCCTACGGCGGCCAGTTCGCCGAAGGCATCGCCGCCACCAGGCTCCTTCGCGAGATGCGCGACTTCGAAAAGGATGTGGCCGTCGGCGACAAGCTCGACGTCGCCCTCCTCGAGGGGATCCGCTATGTCGACGTGACCGCCACGTCGAAGGGCAAGGGATTCCAGGGCGTCGTCAAGCGCTGGGGTTTCGGAGGCGGACGCAGCACCCACGGTTCCAAGTTCCACAGGGAGCCGGGATCCACGGGCCAGAGCACCTATCCGCACAGGACCTTCAAGAACGTGAAGCTTCCCGGACGCATGGGCCGCGAGAGGGTGACCGTTCAAAACCTGAAAGTCGTGCGCGTCGATGCCGAGAAAGGCGTCGTCCTGGTTCGCGGCGCCCTTCCCGGGCCGCGAAATTGTGATGTTCTTGTTCGCAAGGCGATCAAGAAGTAATGAAGGCGGAGGACCCAATGGAAAGTAAAGTTGTTTCCACGCAGGGGAAGGAGCTCAGATCAGTCGAGCTCGCCGAAGCCGTCTTCGGACTTCCCATCAATGAAGATGTCATCTACTACGCCATCAACAACGAGCTGGCCAACATGCGGCTCGGCACGGCGTGCACGAAGGACAGGAGCGAGGTACACGGCACCAACAGGCGCCCGTACAGCCAGAAGGGCACCGGCCGCGCCCGCCACGGCGACACCAAGTCGAACGTGTACGTCGGCGGCGGCATCTCCTTCGGCCCCAAGCCCCGCGACTTCTCCTACATGATGCCCCGCAAGGCGAAGCGCCTGGCGATGAAGACGATCCTGAGCCTCAAGGCGCAGGACGGCACGCTCTCCATCGTCGAGGACTTCACCGTCGAGTCGGGCAAGACCAAGGATCTCGTGAAGGCTCTCGCGCCCTTCGTCGACATGAAGGCGCCGCAGCGCACGGTCCTCGTCCTCGCGGACGACGACGCCATGCTCAAGCGCGCCGCCAGGAACGTCCCTTGGCTGAGCTACCTCTCGTTCAACAGGCTCAGGGCCCACGATCTCTTCTATGGAAGGAAGGTCGTCGTCCTGGAGTCGGCCGCGAAGAAGCTCAACGAGTTCTACGCGAACTAACTAAGGAGCACCGAATATGGAATACAATTCGATTTTGATCGAGCCGGTGCTCTCTGAAAAGAGCAACGTGATGCGCGAATCCGGCCAGTA
>JAJTBU010000303.1 GCA_021286735.1 bacterium | reverse complement strand
GAATCTTGCCGTGGTCGAGGAGGATGTGGAGGTGGAACACCAGTTCCTGCGTTCGCTCCACGGCGAAGGCCGGGATCACCACCCTGCCCCCCGACTCCGCCGCGCCGCGGACTATCGCGGCCAGGCGCTCCAAGGCGTCCGCGGTCTCCTCGTGCAGCTTGTTGCCGTAAGTGCTCTCGAGCACCAGGTAATCGATGCCGTCGAGCGCCTCCGGATCGCGGATTATCGGCTTATCCTTCCTGCCCAGGTCGCCCGAGAAGCCGACGACGATCTCCCCGCCCTCCGAGGGGCGGAGGGTCATGCGCACCAGGGCCGAGCCCAGGATGTGCCCCGCGTCGAAGAACTCCACCGACGCGCCGTCCGCGACCGCGATCGGCCTGTGGTAGTTGATCGTGACGAACTGCTCCATCGTCTTGACCACGTCCAGGTCGTCGTAGAGCGGCTTCCAGTCGAAGCGCTCGCTCTTCTTCTCGGCCCGGCGCGACAAGTATTCCGCGTCGCGCGCCTGGATGTGGGCCGAATCCATCATCACCAGGTTGGCGAGATCGCGGGTCGCCGAAGTCGAGTAGATGTTCCCCCGGAAGCCGCGCTTCACGAGGAGGGGCAGAAGCCCGCAGTGGTCGAAGTGGGCGTGGGTGAGGACCACCGCGTCGATGGACTCTGGATCGACATCGCCGAGCAGGGCCCGGTTCTTGGCGTCGGACTCCGCTCGCTTGCCCTGGAAGGCTCCGCAGTCGACCAGGATTCTCTTCCCGTCGAATTCCACGAGATGCTTGGAACCAGTGACTTCGCCGGCCGCGCCGAGCGATCGCAGCGTTATGCTCATGGCTACAGTATACTACACAGGCGCCGGGAGGCAAAGGACGAGGCGCCCCGGCTCGAATAGCCCGGCGCTGTACTTGCGGAATTCCGGCAAATCGGCGTATGATCCTCCCAGCATGGCCGAACGGATAATCCTTACCGTCGAAAAGCTCGCCTCGGGCGGGGACGGTATCGCATTTTTCGAAGGCCAGGCCGTCTTCGTCCCCTTCAGCATCCCCGGCGAGAAAATAGCCTGCTCCATAACCCGACGATCCAGGGATTATATCCGCGCCATGCCAGAGGAAATCCTCGAGCCCTCCCCGCACCGCGCGGCGCCGCCCTGTCCCGTCTTCGGCCGCTGCGGCGGCTGCTCGCTGCAGCACATCGAATACGGGAAACAGCTCGAATACAAGGCCGCCGCGGTGGCCGACAGCCTGCGCAGGATCGCCAAGATCGAGGCGGTCGAGCCGGAGATCCATTCGGGCGCGCCCTACGGCTACCGCAACCGGGTCCAGCTGCACTTCACCGACGACCACGGCCTGGGATTCATGGAAGCGGAGTCCGCCGCCTCGGTGCGCGCCCCGGGCTGCCCCCTCGCCGCGCCCTGCATCGACGCTTGGCTCAAGAAACAGAACCGCAAGTCCCGCCCCGACAAGGAACTGAAAGCCCGCATCGGCGAGCGCGACCGCTTCGTCGTCTTCGGCCAGGACGAGAGGCTCTACGTCGAGGGCATCGACGCCAAGGCCACCGCCGTCGTGGCGGGCAAAAAATACGTCTTCCCCGTGCGGCACTTCTTCCAGAGCAACCTGGCCATGGCCGGCGCCCTGGTCGAGGACGCCGTCGCCGGGCTCTCGGGCGAGCGGGCCGTCGACCTCTACGCCGGCGCGGGACTCTTCGCCGCGCGCCTGGCCGAGCGCTTCCGCGGCGTCACCCTCGTGGAGAGCGACGCCGTGTCGCTGGAGGCGGCCCGCGCCAACCTGCCCGCGGGAAGCGGAAAGTTCGTGCCCACCGACGTCGAAGCCTGGACCGGCGGAGCAACGGCTGGCGCCGCGCGGGGAGCCCCCCGCATCGACTGCGTGCTGGCCGACCCGCCCCGCGCGGGCCTCTCCACCGCCACCCGCGCCTGGCTGAAATCCGCCGACATAGGCGCCTTCGTCTACGTATCCTGCGACCCCGTCACCATGGCGCGGGACATAGGCGAACTCGCGCGCGCGGGCTGGACCCTCGACTCGCTCGCCCTCTACGACTTCTATCCGCAGACGGGACATATCGAATCGCTCGCGCGGCTCTCGCCGCCCGGCAGACAGGCACAAGGAGGCTGACATGGAGCGTACCGGACCATTCAAGGGAAGGACGATCGCGGTCGTCAACGATCTTTCGCTCGACGAGCAGCGCTATCTCTACCGCAAAGCGGCGGAATTGAAGCGGCTCGCGCGGGAGGGCGGGGACGTAAGCCCCTTCAAGATCAACGACCCCGACTACCAGACCTACCTCATCTTCATGGAAGACTCGACGCGCACCAAGGAATCCTTCCGCAACGCGGCCAAGTTCCTCGGCTGCAGGACCAACGTCTTCGACGCCGCCTCGAGCTCCTTCAACAAGAACGAGTCGATCACCGACGCGATCAAGATGCTCTACGGCTACTCGACCGAATCCTGCTTCATCATGCGCACCAAGCTGGAAGGCGTCTGCCGCTGGCTCCAGGGCGCCCTCTCCCGCTACGCCGAAATCTCCGGCGGACCGCGGCCGGGCTTCATCAACGCGGGCGACGGCAAGCACGAACACCCCACCCAGGAATTCCTGGACGAGTTCTCCTTCCTCGAGCAGCTCGGCTGGAAGGACGAGCACATCCACATCGCGCTGACCGGCGACCTCTACCACGGGCGCACCGTCCACTCCAAGGCCGACGGCCTCCGCGTCTTCCGAAACGTCGAGGTCGACCTCGTCGCGCCGGAGCTCCTGTCCATGCCGCCCTACTACGTCGAGCGGATGAAGGCCAACGGCTACCAGGTCAAGGTCTACGAATCCCTCGACGAATACCTCGCCTCAGGTCATGTAGCCCCCCTCTGGTACTTCACCAGGCTCCAGCTGGAGCGGATGGGCGAATCCGTCCTGGAGCGCGCGCCCGCCCTGCGCAAGAGCGTGACCTTCCGCAAGGACATGCTCGGGCTCCTGCCCGAGGGCGCCCGCTTCTACCATCCCCTCCCCCGCGACCGCGCCAACCCGACCAACCCCACCTTCCTGGACGAACTGCCCCTGAACGGCTGGGACGCCCAGTCCGCCAACGGCTACTGGACCAGGATCGTG
>JAJTBU010000302.1 GCA_021286735.1 bacterium | reverse complement strand
GCCGTACGCGCCGTGCTCGGTCGTAGCTACAATCGCGTAGGCTTTCTTGGCCTTCTCGTAAAAAGCGAAGCGCTCCACCTCGCCCACGGCCGCGTCGCCGCGCGGATCGCGCGCCCTCACCACGTTTCGGATGCGTTCGTGCACTTCCGGAACAGTCTTGTCCCACGGCACTACCTGCATGAGCGATACAGGCTTTTCGACGAACGTGTCGAGAGGGAACAGGCTTAAGATCGCGTCGAGAAGTTCCGGGACCCCGTGGCCGTCGGCACGCACCAAAATTTTGGCGTTGCTTGCCGCCGGAAAATTGGAATCGCCTATGACGAGATCGTCCCCATGTCCCATCTCGTCAAGGATTTTCAGCAATTCGGGCGAAATTATTTCAGGTATACCTTTAAGCATCGTTTCCTCCTTGCGCGGTATCGATCGATGATAGCGCGGAAAAAACTATTCGCCTACCGGGCGTTCTCTCGCTTCGCGATATTGAGGCTGCAGGTTCGAGACTGCCGAGGCGACTACGCAGCCGTGAATTCCCACAGTATACTCGGCGTGGACAGCAAGGCGCCGGGCTCAGGCTCCGCGCGACTGCGACAAAGGACGGTCATCATGGAACAGAAGCGAATCTCCGATTTCGGCGTCGAGGTCGGCGCCATGAGAAAGGGGCCGCTCGACAAGATAAGCGACGTGGAAGGCGTGCTCGTCGGCCACTGCACGATCGACACGGAGACGCACAAGACGGGCGTCACCTATGTCGCGCCCTGTGCGGGAAATCCCTTCGCGCGCAAGCTTCCCGCGGCGGCCTTCGTGCTGAACGGCTTCGGCAAGAGCGCGGGTCTTATCCAGGTCGAAGAGCTGGGATGCATCGAGACGCCGCTCTTTCTGACGAACACGCTCAACATCGGCCTGGTGCACGACGCCGCTGTGGGCGCTATGATCGAGCGCTGCGAACGGGACGGAATCGAGCTGCGCTCGGTCAATCCGATCGTGCTGGAGTGCAACGATTCGAACCTCAACGACATCAGGGAGCGGGCGGTGAGGGCCGAGCATGTCGAAAGGGCGATCGCGGACGCGAGGGCGGACTTCGCCGAGGGCGACGTCGGGCATGATCTGCCACGGGCTCAAGGGCGGCATCGGCTCGGCCTCGCGGGTGTTCGAGCTCGACGGCAAGTCGTACACGTTGGGCATCCTGGCGCTCACGAACCACGGCCGGCTGCCGGACCTCGCCATCGGGGGGAAGCCGATCGGCCGCGCGATCGCCGCTGCGCAGGAAGCGCAGTCCGCGCGGGGCGTTGGCGCCGCCGCGGCCGCGACAGCCGCCGACGCCCCCGACAGGGGCTCGGTCATCCTCGTCTACGCCACGGACGCGCCGCTTTCGAGCCGGCAGATCGGGCGCGTGATCAAGCGCGGCTCGGTGGGCCTGGCGCGGCTAGGCTCATTCATCGGCCACGGCTCGGGCGAGGTCTTCCTCGGCTTCTCGACGGCCTACAGCGTTTCGGGCGACTCGGACATCCTCCCGACCGCCATGGTGCGCGAGGAAAAGCTCGATGTCCTCTTCCGGGCCGCGGCCGAATGCTCCGAAGAGTCGGTGCTCAACGCCATGGTCTGCGCGCGGGCCGTCACGGGGTTCCGCGGCAGGCGCTGCGAATCGCTGGTGTCCTACATGGACCTGCTGGACTGCTGAAGCCGCCCGCCGCCGCCCTATTCGGCGGCCGACGCCGCGCGCTCCGCCGCTTCCTCGGCCGCGGCCTCGAGTTCGGCCTGGCCAGGACCAGCGCCGGCCGCGCCTGCGGCGCCAATTGCGCCTTTCGCGGCTTCGGCCGCCCGCGACGCTTCCAGCTGCCTGAAGAACCGGATGGTGAGGGGCAGGCAGGTCGCGAAGGTGAATATATCCGCGATAGGCTGCGTCGCCTGCACGCCGACCAGGCCGAACAGTCTCGGCAGGGCGAGGATCAGCGGCAGGAAGTAGACGCCCTGGCGGAGCGACGAGAGGAAGGTCGCCGTCCATGACTTGCCGATCGACTGGAAGGTCATGTTGCACATGACGCCCAAGGTGAGAAGCGGCATTGTCAGGCACTGGAAACGCAGCGCCTTCGCCCCGATGGCGACGACGTTCGGATCCGCGGCGATGAAAGCCCTCATGGCGGCGGCCGCCGCCGCGAAGCCCGCGACGGCGCAGACCGTCATGATGGCCGTCGTCACCTTGAGCGTGAAAAAGAAGGCCGCGCGGACGCGATCGTACTTTCGCGCGCCGTAATTGTAGCCCAGCACGGGCTGATATCCCTGCCCCACGCCCAGGATGATCGAGAAGATGAACATGAATATCTTCCCGACGATCGCCATGGCCGCGACCGCCGCGTCGCCGTAAAGCGCGGCGCCCACGTTCAGCGCGATGGTCGACACGCTGGCGAGCCCCTGGCGGCAGAACGAGGGAAGCCCGTTCTTGAGTATCTCCAAGTACGGCTTCGGACTCCTGGAGACGCGCGCGAAGCCCACTTTCGTGATGGTCTTGCCGCGGACGAACACCGCCAGGAGGATGGCGAAGCTGACGAGCTGGCTCAGCGCCGTGGCGATGGCCGCGCCGGCGATGCCCCAGCCGAAGCCGAAGATGAAGAGGGGGTCCAGCCCGCAGTTGAGGATGCCGCCGACCGAGATGCCGACCATGGCGAACTTCGCCTTGCCCTCGGCGCGGAGGATGTTGTTCAGGACGAAGGAGGCCGACATCACGGGCGCGGCCAGGAGTATGTACTTGGCGTAGTCGCGCGCGTAGGGGAGGATGGTGTCGGAGGCGCCGAGCAGCCGCATCAGGTCGTCGAGCCGGGCGAGGCCGACGACGGCGAGCAGAAGCCCAAGGGCGATCGAGAGATAGAAGCCGCTCGCGGCGACCTCGCTCGCCTCGCCGGTCTTGTGGGCGCCGAGAAGCCTCGATATCAAGCTGCCCGACCCCATGCCCACCGTGAAGCCCACTGCCTGGATGATCGCCATGAGGGAGAACACGATGCCCACCGCCCCCGAGGCGCTCGTCCCGAGCTTCGAGACGAAGTAGGTGTCCGCCATGTTGTATATGGAAGACACGAGCATGGAGACGATGGTCGGGACCGCCAGCGAGAGTATCAGCCCGCCGATCGGCTCCTCGGTCATCTTGATGTATTG
>JAJTBU010000301.1 GCA_021286735.1 bacterium | reverse complement strand
CGCGCCTTGAACGAGGCGGCGCCCGTGGCGCTACGTTCGGCGCCGCCTTCCCCCTCGACGAAGTCGATGTCCGAAGGCCTGCAGGCCATGAGCGCCCTGCTCCCGATCCCGGCCGGCGCCGCGCCGCTCACCGGTTCGGCGGCGCCCTCGATGCGCGCCTCGCCGCCGGCGATGGCGACGGGAATGAAATTCGACAATCCGATGAAGGAGAACACGAACTTGTTCGCCGGCTTGTTGTAGATTTCGAGGGGCTTGCCGATCTGCTGGACGATCCCGCGATCCATGACGAGCATGCGGTCCGAGAGCGCCATCGCCTCGGCCTGGTCGTGGGTAACGTAGATGATCGTGAAGCCGAACTTCTTCTGCAGGTCCTTTATCTCGAAGCGCATCTCCTCGCGGAGCTTGGCGTCGAGGTTCGACAGCGGCTCGTCGAGGAGCATCACCTTCGGGTTGATGGCGATGGCGCGGGCGAGCGCGATGCGCTGCTGCTCGCCGCCCGACAGCTTGCCCGGATAGCTCGCCTCCCGGTGCGTGAGCCCCGTGCTCTGCAGCGCCAGCTTCACGCGCTCCGCGATCTCCTGCTTGGGCCGCTTGCGTATCCGCAACGGAAAGGCGACGTTGTCCCGCACCGTCAAATGGGGCCAGACGGCGAAGGCCTGGAAGACCATGCCGAAATCCCTCTGCTCGGGGGGGAGGTAGTATTTTTTGAAACTCGACGAGAACAGCTTGCCATCGACCGAAAGCTCCCCCTCGTCCAGATCCTCGAATCCCGCGATCATGCGGAGCGTCGTCGTTTTGCCGCATCCCGAAGGCCCCAGGAAGGAAAAGCATTCGCCCTTCTCGACTTCGAGGTTGAGTTTGTTCACCGCGACGACATCGCCGAAGCGTTTTGTGACATCCGCGAGTTTTAGCTGCGCCATGGCCTTATTCCTCCACCTTCGCCCGGGGCTTGTCCAACTGGGCCAGGAACTTGCGTATAATCGTCTCGCCCATGAAGATGATGACGAGGGCGATGCTGGCCAGGGCGGCCGCGCGCACCGTCTCCCCATCCTCGTTGAGGGCGTAGATCGCGACTCCTATCGTCCGCGTCGTCGGTCCGTAGAGCAGCACCGAGGTCGTCAGCTCGCGGAGGGCGGGCAGGAAGATCAGGAAAAAGGCGCTGATCATGCCCGGTTTGATGAGGGGGATGACGATATCCTTGAGGCTCTGCCAATGGGTCGCGCCGCAGGCGCGGCTGGCCTCCTCGAGCGAATCCGAGACCTGGGAGAGCGAGGCGGAATTCGACTTGATCGAGAAAGCCATGTAGCGGGCGATGTAGGCCACGAAGATAATCCAGGGCGTGTTGTAGAGGTTGACGCCGAATTTGCCGCTCCAGGTGAGGATGACTCCCAGGGCGATGACCGTTCCCGGGAGCGAGAAGGGAAGCACGCCGAGGAACTGGAGCAGGAATTTGCCCCTCACCTTCATCTTGACGATGACGTAGGAGATCATGGTGCCCGCGAGCATCGTCACGAAGGCGGAGCCCAGGGACAGGTAGACCGAGTTCCAGATGGCGTCCCGCGTCATCTTCCACTGGAAGATTTTCAGGTAATTGTCCCAGGTCATGCTCTTGAGCGCGAATGGTAGGCCATAGGTCTTGAGCCCGCCGACCATGAAGATCGTCACCGTGGGGAGCACCACCGTCACGCCGATGTAGATCAGGCTGACGACGAGGAGGGGTATCTTGAGGCCGCGCAGCTTGAGGACCATCGGGCGCATGCTCTTGCCCGCGATGATCTGATACTGCCCCTTCTTGAGGAGGAAGTCCTGGAGCTTGAGGATGAGGGCCGCCGAGATGACCAGGATCATCGACAGGATGGTGCCCACCCGTATCGCGCCGAAGGAGCCGCCCGAGGCGTAGATCCTCTCGTAGATCTTGGTGGGGATGTTGTAGATGCCTTTTTCGGTTCCCAAGATCGAGGGGACGCCGAAGTGCGAGAGCGAGTAGAGGGCGACGAGGAGGGCTCCCGCGAGGATGCTGGGCATGACGAGGGGCAGGGTGATTTTGCGCGTGATCGTGCCGAGGCCCGCGCCCGAGATCCGGGCCGACTCCTCGAGCGTGGGGTCCATGCGCTCGAGGGCGCCCGCCACCTGGAGAAAGACGAAGGGGAAGAGATACATGCTCTCGATCACGATGATGCCGCCGAGGCTCATTATGTCGATGGGCGCCCTCTCGAGGCCGAACATGGCCATGAGGAGCTTGTTGATATAGCCCGCCCGCGGCGACAGGAGCACCTTCCAGGCGAGGGCGCCTATGAAGGAAGGAAGCATGAAGGGGACGAGGAAGAGCGCCTTCATGACCTTCTTGAAAGGCAGGTCGGTGCGCGCGACGAGCCAGGCGAAGAAGGTGCCGATCGTCGTGGAGACGAGGGTCACGCCCGAGGCGATGACCACCGAGTTGAGAAGGGCCTGGTAAGTATCAGGATCCATGAGGATCTTCATGACGCCCGACAGGTTGAATTTCCCGTTCTCGAAGAAGGCGGTGATGAAGATGAGTATGACCGGCACGGCCACGACGACCACGAGCACGAGTATCGAGAAAATCAGCACGAGGCTGGCCGTGTTCAATTTTCTTCCTGGATTCATCGCACCGCCTCCCCGCTCTGCGCGAACCAGCGCAGGTTGGTCAATCGCAGCCCGCATGCGCCGCCTTCCTCGATGATCATGTCGCGCGCCGCGGCCTCCTCTGTCTGCATCTGCGCCCTGAGCTGGACGCCGCCAGCCTCGACGAGGTAGTCGACGATGGGGCCGAGGAGGGAGAGCCGCAGGATTTTGCCGGAAATGGCCCCCGGGGCTTCCGCGTCCCTGTCCAGGAGAATGTCCATCGGCCTGCACCCCGCCTTCCCCGACGCGCCGCGGAACGACGCGGGGGGCGCTTCGGTAATGCGGTTTCCGTCGGGCATGAGCGCCTCGCCGTCGCGGACCGTGAAGGGGATGTAGTTGGGAATGCCGAGGAACTTATGCACGAACTCGTCGGCCGGATGCTCGTAAACCTCGTCGGGCGTTCCCGTCTGCCTGATTTTCCCGTTTTCGTCCATGATCGCCATGCGGTCGGAGATCGCCAGGGCGACTTCCTGGTCGTGGGTCACGTAGAAGATCGTCGTGCCCGTCTTCC
>JAJTBU010000007.1 GCA_021286735.1 bacterium | reverse complement strand
GAACCAGGCCATCCCCGGCACCACCGAGGCCTTCAAGCGCACCAAGGCCAAGAGGCCCGACATCCTCCTCCTCGCCGGCGAGCCCCACGAGGATCCGCTCGTCATCCAGAGCGGCGCCGACCTCGCCCTCTCCGCCGACTTCGTGTCCCGCGGGTACCTGATCCCCTGGGCCGCCAAGCAGCTCGGCGCCAAGGCCTTCGTGCACATTTCCTTCGCCCGCCACATGAGCTACGAGTCGCTCGGCCGCCGCCGCGCGATCATGGAAGAGGCCTGCAAGGACCTCGGCCTGAAGTGGGCCTTCGAGACCGCCCCCGACCCGACCGGCGACATCGGCATGCCCGGCGCCCAGCAGTTCATGCTCGAGAAGGTTCCGCAGTGGATCGAGAAATACGGCAAGGACGCCGCCTTCTTCTGCACGAACGACGGCGAGACCGAGCCCCTGCTCAAGCAGATGCTCGCCTACGGCGGCATCTTCGTCGAAGCCGACCTTCCCTCTCCCCTCATGGGCTACCCCGGGGCTCTCGGACTCGACCTCTCCAAGGAAGCGGGCAATTTCCCCGCCATCCTGAAAAAGGTTGAGGACGCCGTCGTCGCCAAGGGCGGCAAGGGCCGCTTCGGCACCTGGGCCTTCTCCTACGGCTACACCCTCACCGCCGGCTTGGGCGAGTTCGCCAAGAGCGTGATCGAGGGCAAGTCCAAGAAAGACAGCCTGAGCGACGTGTTCAAGGCTCTCGCGGTCTACACCCCCGGCGCGAAGTGGAACGGCGCCTACTACGTCGACATGGGCACCGGCGTCCGCGCCAAGAACCAGGCTCTCATCTACATGGACACCTACGTGTTCGGCAAGGGATTCCTCCCCACGACCAAGCAGAAGGTCCCGGAGAAGTACCTCAAGATTCAGATGAAGAAATAAGCGCGATCTGCGGCGCCCCCGTTTCGGGGGCGCCGCGCTCCGCATCGATGCAGAGCGCCAAATCCCCTGGGGTGCGGCGTCAGCCAGGAAATCGGTGACTACTCTACCGATGCGCCCGCGCGGGATCCGATCCAGCGCGGGCGGCTTTATGCTTGGCCCCCTCCCCGCAGCGGGAAATTTTACAGTCAGGAAATAGTATGGGAAACAACGAGCCTCTTTTATCGTTGAAAAACGTCTCCAAGGAATTCTACGGCAACGTCGTGCTGCAGGATGTCAGCTTCGACCTTCACGAAGGCGAGATCCTCGGCTTGGTCGGCGAGAACGGCGCCGGCAAGACGACGCTCATGAGGATTCTGTTCGGCATGCCCGTCATCGCGGAGACGGGCGGCTTCAAGGGCTCTATCTGCCTTGACGGTCAGGAAGTGCACTTTTCGACGCCCTTCGAGGCGCTCGACGCCGGCATCGGCATGGTGCACCAGGAATTCAGCCTCATCCCAGGCTTCACCACCGCCGAGAATATCGTCCTCAACAGGGAATCGATGCATCCAAGCCTTTTGAACGATGTGTTCGGCGACAGGATGAGCATTCTCGACAGGCCGGCCATTAAGAAGCGCGCCGTGGGCGCCATCGAAAAGCTGGGCGTCAAGCTGGACCCCGGCATGCTCGTTTCGGAGATGCCGGTCGGCCACAAGCAGTTTACGGAAATCGCTCGGGAAATCAGCCGCGACAAATCGCGGATACTCGTTTTGGACGAGCCCACGGCCGTGCTCACGGAGAGCGAGGCCGAGGTGCTCCTCGAATCGCTCCGCAGGCTCGCCAAGGAAGGCGTCGCTATCATCTTCATCTCGCACCGGCTCCAGGAAGTCGTCGAGGTTGCCGACCGCGTCGTGGTCCTGCGCGATGGCTTGGCGGTCAAGGATGTTCCCGCAAAAGGCCTCACGATCAAGGACAGCGCCAGCTGGATGGTCGGCCGTTCGATGGCCGGCGACGCGGCGGGCGCCAGGGAAGTCAGGAAGTTCGACGAGGAGATCCTCTCCGTCGAGCATCTCTGGGTGGACATGCCCGGCGAGACCGTCCGCGACGTCTCGGCGTCGGTGCGCAAGGGCGAGATCTTCGGCATCGGCGGCCTAGCCGGCCAGGGCAAGCTCGGCATTCCGAACGGCATAATGGGCCTCTACCCCGCGGGCGGCAAAGTCAAGCTCCACGGCAGGGACATAGCGCTCAACGCGCCGGCCAAGGCGCTCAAGTCGGGCATGTCCTTCGTCTCCGAGGATCGGCGCGGTGTCGGCCTCCTCCTCGACGAGAGCCTCGACTGGAACATAGCCTTCACGGCCATGCAGATCCACGGCCAGTACCTCAGGCCGATCCTGGGCGGCATCTTTACCCAGCGCGACGAGAAGGGCATGGAATCCCTCTGCAAGGAATACATCGAGCTGCTCGACATCAAGTGCACCAGCTCCCGGCAGAAGGCCAAGGAGTTGTCGGGCGGCAACCAGCAGAAGATCTGCCTGGCCAAGGCCTTCGCCATGAGGCCCGACCTCCTCTTCGTCTCGGAACCCACGCGCGGCATCGACGTGGGCGCCAAAAAGCTGGTGCTCGACACGCTGCGCAAGTACAACAGGGAATACGGCACCACGATCGTGATGATCTCCAGCGAGCTGGAGGAACTGCGCTCGATCTGCGACCGCATCGCCATCATCGACGAGGGGAAGATCGCCGGCATCCTGCCGCCGACCGCCGACGTCGCCGATTTCGGCATCCTGATGGCGGGCATCGGCGCCTCCGAAGCCGCCGCCGCGATGGCCGGACAGGAGGCCAACAATGCGTAATCTCAAGACCTTCATCCAGGATTTCGGCTGGCCGCGCATTATAATTTTCCTCTTTCTGATAGCGCTTTTCGTCTTCGCCCCGGCGGTCGGCGTGCGCCTGGACGCCTCGGTCTCCGACGTTCTCAACCGTTTCGGCCAATACGCGATCCTCGTGCTGGCCATGGTGCCGATGATCCAGTCGGGCTGCGGGCTCAACTTCGGCCTCGCCCTCGGCATCATCGCCGGCCTCCTCGGCTCGACGATCTCGCTCCAGCTCGAGCTGCGCGGCTTCGCCGGCTTCTTCGGGGCGATCGCCCTGGCCGCCCCCTTCTCCCTCCTCCTCGGCTGGCTCTATGGCAAGCTGCTGAACAAGGTCAAGGGCGAGGAGATGACCATCGCCATGTACGTCGGCTTCTCCTTCGTCATGCTGATGTGCATCATGTGGCTGGTCCTGCCCTTCAACAATCCCACCATGGTCTGGGGCTTCGCGGGCAAGGGCCTGCGCACCACGATCACCGTCGAAGGCTATTGGCTCCACATCCTCAACGACTTCCTGGCGATCAAGATTGGAAGGTTCTTCATCTTCCCGACGGGACTCCTCCTCTTCGTGGGGTTCTGCGCCTTCTGCATGTGGGTGTTCCTCAGGAGCAGGACGGGCACCGCGATGACCGCCGTGGGTTCCAACCCCGACTTCGCGCGCGCCTCGGGCGTCTCGGTCGACAACATGCGGACGGTCTCCGTCATCATCTCCACCTTCCTGGGAGCGGTGGGCATCATCGTGTACCAGCAGAGCTTCGGCTTCATCCAGCTCTACACCGCGCCGAGCCCGATGGTCTTCCCCGCCGTTGCGGCCATCCTGATTGGCGGCGCCAACATCAACAAGGCGAGCATGGTCAACGTCCTCGTCGGCACCTTCCTCTTCCAGGGCCTGCTGACGATGACCCCGTCGGTCATCAACTCGGTCCTCCAGACCGACATGTCGGAGGTCATCAGGATGATCGTCTCGAACGGCATGATCCTGTACGCGCTCACGCGCAAGATGAAGGTGGCAAAATGAGCGCCAAGAAATTCACGAAATTCCTCTCGGAGTACGCGGTCGTCATCATCTTCGTGGTGGCGACGGTCGCCTGCATCGGGCCTTCGCGGCTCTCGGTGACCTACATCGTCCAGGAGATCATCACGAGGCTGGGGCGCAACTCCTTCCTCGTCATCTCCCTCCTCCTGCCCATCTTCGCGGGCATGGGCCTGAACTTCGGCATGACGCTGGGCGCCATGGCGGGGCAGATCGGCCTGATCTTCGCGGTGGACTGGGGCGTCGCCGGCTGGCAGGGTCTCGTCTTCGCCCTCCTCGTCGGCCTGCCCATCTCCGTCCTCCTGGGCTGGGTCTGCGGTTCCGTCATGAACAGGGCCAAGGGCCGGGAGATGGTCACCGGCTACATCCTCGCCTTCTTCATCAACGGCATCTACCAGTTCTTCGTGCTCTACATGCTGGGCTCGGTGATCCCGATGCGGAATCCCTCGATCCTCCTGTCGCGCGGCTACGGCATCCGCAACACGCTCAACCTCGAGTCGGTGCGGCAGTCCCTGGACAACATCGTCATGGCGAGGATCGGCCCCTTCGCCGTGCCCGTCGTCACCTTCGCGGTGATCGCCCTGCTCTGCATCTTCGTCGTCTGGTTCAAGCGGACCAAGCTGGGCCAGGACATGAGGGCGGTCGGCCAGGATATGGGCGTGGCGGACGCGGCGGGCATCCCCGTCGAGCGGACGCGCATCATCGCCATCATCATCTCGACGATGTTCGCCTGCGCGGGCCAGATCATCTTCCTCCAGAACATGGGCAACCTCGCCACCTACAACGCGCACGACCAGACGGGATTCTTCGCCGTGGCGGCCATCCTGGTCGGCGGCGCCTCGGTTACCCATGCGAGCATCGCGAACGTGTTCATCGGCGTCGTCCTTCTCCACGCCATGTTCATCGTCTCCCCCCTCGCCGGGCAGAACCTCTTCGGCTCGGCCATGATCGGCGAATACTTCCGCCAGTTCATCGGCTACGGCGTCATCGCCCTCTCCCTCGTCCTCTACGCGTGGAAGTCGAGGAAGGCCGCCAGCGACGCAAGGTCCCTGATCCGGACGGGCGGATCGCCCGCCGCCAACGGCAAGGGAGGCAAGGAATGAAACCCATGACGATAGTGAGCCGCAAACGGCTGATCGTGAGGTCGGCCCTCATAGCCGTCTACGTCGCCCTCCTCGTCCTCATGCTGCTGCTGGGCAAGCGGCACACGATCCTGATCGACAACAAGGAGGCCGAGGACGGCTCCTACGCCGCGATCGACGGCATGTCGGTGCAGATCGATTCGCTGGCGTCGGCCGAGTACTACCCCGGCGATCGCGACAAGGCTCTCGTGACCGGGCAGCGCCACAAGATCAAGGTCGAGATATTCTCCGAAAGCAAGGTGGTGGAGCAGTCCTTCAGCGTGCCCTTCGGCCAGGATATGGTGATCCTCTCCGTGCCCAAGCTCGTGGCGGGGATCGCGCCCTACCTCGAGCCCTTCGTGCCGCAGACCGAGAGCGCCGCGCCGAGCGACGCAGCGGGAGCCGCCCAACCCCAGGCGTTCGGCGGCGACGCCGCGGCTCCGGAGGCCGCGCCCGCGGCCCCGACGCTGATCCAGTGATGCGGCGACGATTTTCAAGATGAAAAAGGAAAGGCTGCCCTCGCGGGCAGCCTTTCTTCTTTTGCGCGGGTGCGGCGCAAGGCGCGAACCGGCGGCGCCGCGAAGAGCCGCCGCGCCGCGATGGACGCCTACTTTTTCCCCGAGGCGCTCTGCTGGCCTGTGATTTTTTTCGCCTGCCCGGGCGGAAGAGCTTTCTTCACCAGGGTGCAGGATGCGATCGACATCGCGAAGAAGGCGAGGGCGGCACCGGCGACGATTTTATGAGTCTTTTTCATGAGACCTCCGAAAAATGGTATAAAAAAGGCTACTCGCCGATCGCCGCGCGGGTTGCCTTTTTTTGTCAGTGCGCGGCGCTGGGACCCCTCGGGAGGGCCGCCGCCGCGGCTCTTCCGCTCGGCGAGGCTTGCGGCGGCGCGTCCAATGCTGGTATTATCGGGCAATTATCCACGCGTCAATCGCGCGAAACCCGTACAGAGCGATCCGGAGCGAACAGAAAATGGCGAAGTATCCTTTCGAGAGCATCGAGAAAAAGTGGCAGAAGCGCTGGGAAGACGAAAAAACCTTCGCGGCGGCCGAAGATCCTTCGGTCCCCAAGGAAAAGCGCCGCTATGTGCTGGACATGTTCCCCTATCCCTCGGGCGCCGGCCTCCACGTCGGCCATCCCGAAGGCTACACCGCCACCGACATCTACTGCCGCTTCCTCCGCATGAGGGGCTACAACGTCCTTCACCCGATGGGCTTCGACGCCTTCGGCCTGCCCGCCGAAAACTACGCGATCCAGACCGGGACCCACCCCGAAGTGACGACCATGGCCAACGTGGATCGCTTCCGGACGCAGATCAAATCCCTGGGCTTCTCCTACGACTGGGACCGCGAGGTCTCGACTTGCACCCCCGACTACTACAAGTGGACCCAGTGGATATTCCTCCAGCTCTTCAAGCGCGGCCTCGCGTACGAGTCCGAGATGCCGATCAACTGGTGCCCCTCCTGCAAGACCGGCCTCGCGAACGAGGAAGTCAAGGACGGACTCTGCGACCGCTGCCACACCAAGGTGACGCGCAAGCGTATCCGCCAGTGGGTGCTCAAGATCACCGCCTACGCCGACCGCCTGCTGGACGGCCTTGACGGCCTGGACTGGCCGGAGCCGATCAAGCTCATGCAGCGCAACTGGATCGGCCGCTCCGAAGGAGCCTCCGTGCACTTCGAGCTCGAGGGCCACGAGGAGAAGCTCGAAATTTACACGACGCGCCCTGACACCCTTTTCGGCGCCACCTACATGGTCCTCTCGCCCGAGCACCCCTATGTCGAGCATATAACGACGCTCGAGCAGAAAGCCGCGGTCGCCGCCTACGTCGAAGCCGCGGCGCGCAAGAGCGACCTCGAGCGGACCGACCTCGCCAAGGAGAAGACCGGCGTCTTCACCGGCGCCTACGCGATCAACCCCGTCAACGGCGCCAAGATCCCCGTGTGGATCTCGGACTACGTCCTCATCTCCTACGGAACCGGCGCCATCATGGCGGTCCCCGCCCACGACGAGCGCGACTGGGACTTCGCCAAGGCCTTCGGCCTTCCCATTATCCAGGTCGTGGCGGCGCCAGGCGAGACCGGCCCCTTCGACAAGACGCCCGATAAATGCACGGCCGCCGACGGGTTCGCCGTGAACTCGGGCAAGTTCGACGGCCTGCCCACCGACCAGGCCATCGCCCAGGTCACCGCCTGGCTCGCCGAGAAAGGCATCGGCAAGAAGGCTGTCAACTACAAGCTCCGCGACTGGCTCTTCAGCCGCCAGCGCTACTGGGGCGAGCCCATCCCCGTCGTCCACTGCGAAAAGTGCGGCATCGTGCCCCTGGACGAGAAGGACCTCCCCCTCCTCCTGCCCGAGGTGAAGAGCTACGCGCCGACCGGCACCGGCGAGTCGCCGCTCGCGAACATCCCCGAGTGGGTGAACACCACCTGCCCCTGTTGCGGCGGCCCCGCCAAGCGCGAGACCAACACCATGCCCCAGTGGGCGGGCTCCTGCTGGTACTACCTCCGCTACCTCGACCCCAAGAACGCCGACGCCTTCGTCGACCCGGCCAAGGAGAAGTACTGGATGCCCGTCGACCTCTACGTCGGCGGCGCCGAGCACGCGGTGCTCCACCTCCTCTACAGCCGCTTCTGGCACAAGGTGCTCTTCGACATCGGCGTGGTGAGCGACGACGAACCCTTCCGCCGCCTCGTCAACCAGGGCATGATTCTGGGCGAGGACAACCAGAAGATGTCCAAGAGCCGGGGCAACGTGGTGAACCCCGACGACATTGTCCGCGACTTCGGCGCCGACTCCATGCGCGTCTACGAGATGTTCATGGGCCCGCTGCAGGTGTCCAAGCCCTGGTCGACGGCCGGCCTCGTCGGTGTGAGCCGCTTCCTGGAGCGCGCCTGGGCCACTTCCGAGAAGCCGATCGCCGGGATCGCGCCCTCGGCCGAGCACCTCAAGCTCCTCCACAAGACGATCAAGAAGGTGACGCTCGACACCGACACGCTCAACTTCAACACGGCCATCTCGCAGATGATGATCTTCCTGAACGAGGTTTCCAAGCTCGACAGTCTGCCCCGCGCTCTCTGGGAGCCCTTCGTCGTCATGCTGGCGCCCTACGCCCCCCACCTCGGCGAGGAGCTCTGGGAGAGGCTCGGCCACGCGGCGGGCGTCTCCAAGGTCGCCTGGCCCGCCTACGAGGAGGCGCTGACTCTGGACGACGAGAAGGAAATCGTGGTGCAGGTGAACGGCAAGATACGCGACCGCTTCACGGCGACGGCGGGCGGCGCCGAGGATGCGCTGCGCGAGACCGCGCTCGCCCTGCCCAAGGTCAGGGAATGGACCGAGGGCAAGCAGATCGCCAAGGTGATCGTCGTGCGCGACAAGCTGGTCAACATAGTCGTCAAAGGCTGAAGCGCGAGGGGAGGGCGCCGTGGCCTGTCGGGCGGCGGCGCGCCTCGCGCGGCAAACTAAAAGGGCGGGGCCCGGGCGATTCGCCCGGGCCCCGCCCTTTTAGTTTGCCCCTTCCTATATCAGTCGCGGCAGGAGGGTGAGCGCCCAGGCGGCGACACTGGCGACTACGAGAATGGCGCTGCCCCTGCTCCGCAGCGAGGCGTTTTGGGCGCGCGCTTCCGGCGCTGCTGACGCTTCGGTCATGGCTTCCGGCGCCGCACTGGCGCTCGCCGTACCGGCATTCGCCGTCTCGGCGCTCGCCGTATCGGCGCTGCCCCATACGCGGAGCATCAGGTCGTCGGCGTCTCTGCCCAGGCTCGCCGCCTTGATCCTGCCCTTGTACTCCACGATGCGGTCGTAGTAGACGAAGGAAGCGGCGACGATCCTGCCGATGCGCCCCGGAAGCTTCAGCCCGGGCGCTATCGAGGCTTTGGACAGCATCATGAGACCCTCGAAGGTCAGGGCTTTCTCGATGCCCTCGATGAGGGCGCCCTGCGTGATCCGCATGCCGAGAATCGTGCCTAGGATCTTCCCCGACGGTACGATAAGGTTGGCGAGGATGATGCCCAGGGAGACCGAGAGCGTGGTGACGAGCGAGTAGCGCTTGCCGACGGCGCGCGCCGCCAGGATGAAGACGATGAGCATCGCGCCTTTCAGGAGGACGTTCGGCTGAAAGAGGAAGGCCACGGTGACGACCATGCCCGCGAGGGCGAGGGGGCCCGGCGCGAAGAGCCGCTCGGCCCTCGCCCTGCGCGCGGTGCGGGCCGCGGCGGCCTTTTCGAGCCTGGGCTTGCGCGATTCGTCGCGGGCGGCCTTGCGGGCCGCTCGCCGCGCCTTTCCCTCCGCCGCTGCCGAGGCGAGCCGGGCGAAGATCCCGCGGCGCCGGCCCGCAGCATCCGTTCCGCCTTCCGTCGGCGCCGGGTCCGGCAGTCCCGCCGCCCTCGCGTACCAGAGCGAGGTGCTGGCGAAGCTCTCGGCGAAGACGCCGAGGGCGGCGCCCGTCGCAAGGCCCATGCCGAGGAAGAGGGGCGCGATGAGCCAGGCCGTCTCGCGGAACACCAGGTAGCGCGCGATCAGGATCTGCACCGCGTTCGAGACAATGGCGCCCGCGATCGATACGCCGATCTGGCTGATGAATCTGCCTCCCGCGCGCCGGGCTCCCCACATCACCAGGGCCGCGGCCATGGTTCCCGCGAGGGAGAAGAGGGCGACGTAGGAGAAGAGCGTCCCCGAGATCAGGCTCATGCCGATCACCTTCACCGCGGCCAGGACCAGGAACCAGCGGAAGGGGAGGATGTCGACCGCGAGGAGTATCGGCAGGTTGGCGATGCCCAGCCTCATGAAGGGCATGGGCTTGGGGAGCATGTATTCGATCGCCGAAAGGAAGAAGCAGAAAGCGCCCATGAGCGCCGTCACGTCGGCCTTGTCGGAAAAGCGTTCAGTAGACCGCTGCATCGGGAATGTCGTCCTTGGCGCCGGCGCCCTCGATGGTGATGAACACGTTGTTGGGCATGCAGGCGAGCCATTGGTTGGCCAGAGTGATGTTGCCCGCCGCCACGCAGGTCTTGTTGGGGCAGGGGGAATCCTCGATGTGGACGCCTCCGGGGCCGATATGCACGTGGGTGACGCCGAGCGGGCCCTGTACGGCGATGTCGCCGGGCTTGTCGAGTGGCTGGAGCCATTCCCCGGACTCGCCGGTGATATGGACCATCAGCCGCCCGCTCGTCTGTGCGTACACGAGGGAGGAGACGATGAAGACCGCCGCCAGCCCCAGCAGGGCGGCGGCGATGTCGAGGATCTTGGGCTTGAATCCTTTTTTCACGGGAAGATGCTCACTTGTCGCCGCAGCACCCTTCTCCGCATTCCTCTTCGCCGCAGTCGCAACCGTCGCCGGCGCAGCCGTCTTCACAGTCGCAGCCATCGTCGCAGCCGCAGCCGCAGCCCGAGTGGACGTGGCCGTGCTCGAGTTCCTCGGCCGTGGGCTCGCGGACGTTGAGCACCTTTACGGCGAAGTGGAGGGCTTCGCCCGCCAGGGGGTGGTTGGCGTCGATCGTGACCTCGTCGCCGTCGACGTTGACGACCGTGACGATCTGGGATCCTTCGTCGCCGTGGGCCTCGAACTGCATGCCGGGGGCCACCTCGGCCTTGTCGCCGAAATCTTTCTTGGAAACCTTGAAGACCAGGCTCTCGTCGCGCTCGCCGTAGCCTTCGGCCGCCGGCACCACGCAGTCCACGGCGTCACCCGCCTGTTTCCCCTCGAGATGCTTTTCGAGGCCGGGAATGATGTTGTCGTTCCCGTGGAGGTAGATGAGAGGCTCGCTGCCGTCGGAGGAGTCGAGGAGCTTTCCCGCCGCGTCACGGAGGCTGTAATCGATCGTGACGACCTTATCCTTCTGAATGTTCATAAACGTTCCTTTTACGGGCTGCTGTTTCCGCGCCTCGCGCGGCCAGGGCGCTCCGGCGACCTTCCGACCCGATATGACCTATACTATAACCAAATAGGGGCCAAAAGGGCAATCGCCCGGGAGCGTCCCTTCGCCGGCGCCGATCATTGAAATCGAACCGAAGGCGCGCTACTATTGGGCGATAGGGGGCTCCATGACAGCGCTGAAAGCTCTGATTCTCGGACTCATTCAGGGAATCGCCGAATTTCTTCCGATTTCCTCGAGCGGCCATTTGGAATTGCTCAAGAACATCCTCGGATTGAACGAGGTTCCCCTTCTTTTCGACGTCCTCCTGCACATCGCCACCCTTTTCGCGGTCGTCGTCGTGCTCTGGAAACGCATCGCCGCGATCTTCGTCGCCCTGTGGCACTTTCTCTTCGGGAAAAAACGTTCAGGCGCGGTGCCGGCCACCAAGACCCAGAAGAAGAAGGACGAGGAGCGGAAGGACAATCTCGCCTACGTGCTGCCGATCATCGTCGCCACCGCCGTGACGGGCGTCCTCGGCGTCGTTATCCAGAAAGTCGTGATGGAAAAGTTCCCCTGGCTGGGCGGGGTCAAGGTCGTCGCGGCGAACCTGATCGTCACGGCGATCATTCTCGCGGGCGCTTCGCTTTTGAAGCCCGGCACCCGGCGCTCCAGGGACCTCGGCCTCGGCAGGGCTGCCCTCGTCGGCCTGGCTCAGGGCATAGGCGTCCTGCCCGGCATCAGCCGCTCCGGCATCACGATCTCTTCCGGCATCGCCGTGGGGCTCGATCGGGAGACAGCGGGCGAATTCTCCTTTCTCCTTTCGATCCCGGCCATCCTCGGCGCCTTTGTTCTGACGCTCGGCGACGCCGGAAACCTGCTGGCGAACGTCTCCTACGCGCAGCTGGCGATCGCCTTCGTCGCGGCTTTCCTTTCGGGCATGGCCTCGCTGAAAATCCTCCTCAAGATCATCAAGGGCGGCAAGCTGTACTGGTTCGCCCCCTACCTCGCCATCGTGGGCCTCGCCGGACTCTTCCTACTGTAGGGAAGGCTTTCCCGCGCGCCGCGAAAGACCGCGGCGCGCCCCTGCGGCGCATTTCCCTCCATTCCGTCCCGTATTCTGCCGACAATAGGAAATGGTCTCACCGAGGATAATGGAGTATTCATGAGCAGATCCCAGGACATGGCGAATGCCGATATCGATGACGAGAACGAGGGCAAGCGCGCCAAAGCGACCGTCGTGACCGCGCCGAGACCGAAGCGCCGGGCGGAGAAGGCTGCGCGGGAAGGCGCCGGCTCGGACAATCCCAAAAAATGGGTCCTTCCGCGAACGATGGGCGGCAGGGTGGGGTTGGGCTTGTTCGTCGTTGCCGGCTATCTTTTCCTCAGCCTTGTGCTCCAATCGGCGTGGCCGAAAGGTTGGGGATTCGTCGTGGGACCCGGACGCTTCCTCATCAAGGCCTTCGCCTGGGCCGCGTTTTTCCTTCCGATATGGTGCGCCCTCGCCGCCGTCCTGGCCGCGGTGCCGCGTTTCCTGCCCCGCCTCACCTACCTCCTCGCGGCTTCTGCGCTGCCCTTTCTGGTCACCGCGGCCTTCGCGCGCATCCAGACCGAGCCGGGCGCTTTTTTCGAAAATCATCCGGTATTCGCCGCCGTGGGGCTTTCGTCGCTCTACGCCGGCTTGGGATTCCTCTTCGCGGCCTCCCTCTTCGCGGTGGCTTTCGGCCACGTCAAGCTCACCGCCTGGATGAAGGCGACGGGCAGGCTGCCGAACGCGAAGGCCGCGAAAGCGGCGCGCGCCGAGGCGAAAGCCAAGGCCAAGGGGAAGCCGTCACCGCTCGAAACCCTGCGCGGGCGCTTCGCGCAGTGGCTCTCGGACAGGAAGGAGCGGCGATCCAAGGCCGAGATAAGGCTCCGCGAGTCCGAGGCTATCGCCTCGGAGCCCTTCGATCTCGACCTTCCCGAGCTGCCGCGGCTTGGAACGCTGAGGGCCTCGCCCCGCCAGGCGCCGGAGGAGGGTTCCGCGAGTGGGGTGGCGGCATCAACCCCGCCTCCCGCCACTTTCCCCGCCGCCGCGGCCGCCGTTTCAGCCGCCCACGCCGCTCCCGCCGCCCACGCCGCTCCCGCTGCCGAAGCCGCGATCAAGCCCGCCCCGCTGACTGTTGCGGCAGCCACCGCCGCGGCCGCCGACGCCGCGGCGAAGTCCGCGCCCACGACCCTCGACGCCGGCGGAAAGGCCATCGAGTTCACCTCGGTGCCGCCCCAGGCGGCCGCGGCCGCCGCTGCCGATGCCGAGAAAAAAGCCCTCGTCCAACGCATGCTGGAGCGCAAGAAAAAAACCTACTCCGTGCCCGTGGACGGCATCCTCAACACCTACCCCGACGGCCAGTACTGGATCGTCGACGACAAGACCAGGCGCAACGCCGAAGTCCTGCGCGAAACCCTGGCCGAGTTCAACATCGAGGCGGAAGTGACGGGCATCCGCAAGGGTCCGGTCATCACCATGTACGAGATACTGCCCGCCCACGGCGTGAAGATATCGAAGATCACCAACCTTTCGGACAACATCGCGCTCAGGCTCGCCGCCTCCAGCGTGCGCATCGTGGCGCCCATCCCCGGCAAGCACGCCGTGGGCATCGAGGTGCCGAACGATCGGCGCGCGATCGTATCCCTGAGGGAGATCATAGAGAACGAGTCCTTCAAGACCGCGAAGATGGAGATCCCCTACGCGCTGGGCAAGGACATCTCGGGCGAGGTGCAGTTCAGCGACCTCACCCAGATGCCGCATCTCCTGATCGCCGGCGCGACCGGCTCGGGGAAATCGGTGTGCGTCAACGCGATCATCCTCTCCATCCTCTACCGGCGCACGCCCGAGGACGTGAAGCTGATCCTCATCGATCCGAAGATCGTCGAGCTCAAGCTGTACAACGACATCCCCCACCTGCTCACGCCCGTCGTCACCGAGTCGAAGAAGGCCTTCCAGGCCCTCCAGTACTGCATCTGCGAGATGGAGCGGCGTTATTCGATCTTGGACAAGGCTGGGGTGCGCGACATCAAGACCTACAACAAGCGCGTCAAGGAGCGCAATCTCGCGCAGGAGAAGCTGCCCTACATCGTCGTCATCGTCGACGAGTTCGCCGACCTGATGGCCACCACCGGCAAGGAGCTGGAATCGACGCTGGCGAGGCTCGCGGCCATGTCGCGCGCGGTCGGCATCCACCTCGTGCTGGCGACGCAACGCCCCAGCATCGATGTCATAACGGGCCTCATCAAGGCCAACATCCCCTCGCGCATCGCCTTCATGGTCGCCAGCAAGTTCGACAGCCGCATCATCATCGACATGGTCGGCGCGGAAAAGCTGCTCGGCCGCGGCGACATGCTGTATTCGGGCGCCCAGGACCCCTTCCCCGTGCGCATGCAGGGCGCCTTCGTCTCCGAGGAGGAGGTCGAGCGCGCCGTCGAGCACGTGAAGACCTTGGGCGAGCCCGAATATATCGACGACGAGATTTTCTTCGACGACGAGGAGGAGAACGCCGAGCCGGGTCTCTTCGACGACGGCGAGGGCGATCCGCTCTTCGAGAAGGCGCTGGAGATCGTCATGCAGCAGGGCAAGGCGAGCGCCTCCTATATCCAGCGCAGGCTCAAGATCGGCTACAACCGCTCGGCGCGGCTCGTGGAATTGATGGAGGAGCGCGGCATCGTGGGGCCGGCGCAGGGCTCGAAGCCCCGCGACATCCTCAGGAACCCCGAACTCTTCTCCGATCGCCCGGACGCGGGGAAGGCCCCGCCCCGCGGCGGGGTCGCGCCCTCGGACGCCGATGGCGACGCGGGGGAGATGGGCGGGCCGGGGGACTGAAGCCGATGGAGGCCCGCGGCGTGGCGGCACGGCGGCGCGGGCGGCCCCACCTGAGGCGAATCGTCAGGCGAGCATCGAGTCCGCCAGGCTGTTAGCCCAGCGCTCGATCTTCTCCCAGTCGCGTATGTCGGCCGGCATGTCGCCGGGCACGCCGAAGATGAAGCGGGCAAAGCCGGGCAGCGGCCCCGCGATCCTGCCGCCGAACACTTCCGTCGATTTCGCGCCCGCGAGCGCCTTGACGCGCTCCGCCTCGCCGCGGATCGCCTTTCTCCAGAGCGCCCGGCCTTTCTCGAACATGTACGAGACGATGAAAAGATCGACGGGTTTCCCGGCCGGGGCGGCGTATCCGCCGAGGTAGGTCGCGAAATCGGGGAGCACCTTCATGCCGTTGACGGGGCAGCCGAACACCAGCCGGTCGTAGGCTCGCAGGTCGCGGTCCACGGTGATGGCGGCGACATCGGCGTCGATGCCGCGCGAGGCGAGCACCTCGCCAACGCGTTGCGCGATTTCTTTCGTAGTGCCGGTTTTCGTGACATAGCCGACGAAACACTTCATAGGCTCCCCCTTTTCCTTCGAACGGAATGGCCGCGCGTCTCGATCGCGGCGGCCATCGCCTAGATATTACGTGACGATGCGTTCGTAAGTCTAGCGATAATAGTCGCACACGATGGCCAAGCCTTCGGGGAGGAGGGTCTCGCCCTCGTCGGCGAAACGAATCGAGCCGTCGAAGTAGGCGTGACGGCCGGGGAGGATCACGAGGTCGTCGCCAAAGGTGGCGAAATACGTGCGCGACGAGGTCGAGGCGGAGATCGACACGGTGTAGGCCCCGATTATCGATTCGCCGTCGTTAGCGACCTTGACGGTGAAGGCGCAGCCCGATTGGCCTCTTTCCGCGAATTCCCGGCAAGCCGCGATGCTCGCGGTGCCGGAAGGATACCAAGTCGACAGGTCGCTGGAACAGGAGGCCACGGCGAGGCAGATCGCCGCGATCGCGGCTGCCGAGGCGCTGGCCGCGCGCATTTTCCGCCACCGCGTCGCGAACTTCATTTCGTACATCTTCTCACTCCTTGCCCGCGATGCGGCGCGAGCAGCCGAATTCCAGAACGGTGGGGGCGCCGGGGTCGCTCAAGAGCCGCGAGGCGCCGATCCTGAAGGACCCCTTCGTCCCGCTGAGGATCAGCGAAACGCTTCCGGCGAACGATGCCGCGAGCGTGGCCGCCTGACCATCGCGGCCTCGCGCAAGCTCGAGCCCACCGCTGAGCCCCGCCGAGAGAGCCACGCTCCCGTTCAGCGCCTCCGTGGCGAACAGCCGGACCTTGGCGGACAAAGGGCCTTCGGCGCCGCCGAAGCGTTCCCGCCTGGGTAGCGCCGCCTCCGCCCCCAGGGAAACGCCGAGCATCACTGGATCGCTGATGCGGATCGCGCCGAGGCTGGCGCCGAAGGTCCTGTATCCCCCGCCGGAGCGTATCCCCGCCGCTTCGGCCTGCCCGCCGTACCATATCCCCGTGGGGTGCGCATAGGACAGCTCGGCTGAGAGCAGCCACTTCCCCGCGCGCAGGCTGCCCCCGGCCGATAGGCCGAGGTCGCCGAGGGCGGCGGCGGCGCGCTTTTTCGCGTTGGCCGCCAGGTCCAGACGAGCGGCGAAGGGCACCTCGACCGCGGCATGGAAGTCGCCGCCGACGGCGATGTCGCAGCTCGCGGCCGGCCATAGCCAGAGGGAATCGCCCGCGCTTTCGGGAAAAGCGACGCGCAGGCTGGATTCGATCGAGACCGCGATTGGCGGAAGCGGGGCGGTTCCCAGACGCTCGCGGCCGCTCGGCTGACCGGGCAGTTCGGCGAGGCAGATGACCATCGCGGCGAAGGCGAGGGCGCGCAGTCTCACTGCGAGCCGCCTGCGACCTGCCCCGGCAGGCGAAAGATGAACTTCTCCAGCAAGACCCTTCGCGCGAGCGTCGCGGAAATCGCTTCTTCCAGAAAAACCGTATCGGCCTTTCGCCCGGGGATCGCCGCGACGAGAGCCTTTCCCGACCAGCGGGACAGGAAATCTTCCTTGCTGAGGGACAGCGTTCCCTCGGCAGGGTCGGAGACGATGATCCAGCAATCCGTCTGGGCGAGCGCCAGCGCGAAATGGCCATCGGGAAGGCTGAAATGGACGACGACGGGCGCGTGGAGGCTCAGCGCCGCGCCTAGCTGCCCATAGTCCATCCGGTATCCCGCGCAGGCAAAACCTTTCGCCCTGAGAATGGCGGCCATGTCCGCGAAGCTCACTGTCAGGTCGCCCGATGCGATCCGTTCTGGAAAGAACTCCAAGGCGAGGGAGGCCTCGTCGGTCGCCTCGCCCCAGTATCGACTCATGAGGCTGGCCAAGGCGCCGATCCCGCATGAGCTGTCCCAGCCCTGTTCGGCGATATGGGCGAAGCGCAGCGAGTCTCGATCCCGCGCGCCGGCGAGCAGGAGCAGCATGAGCCACCATTTTCCCATCAAAATACCCCTCCTTTCTGAAGCGCTGAAACACCAACAGGACGTGAAAAAGGTGAAGCGTCGCTTCAAGATTCTCGATCACATTTTATCGGACAAAGGAGGCGGGGATGAAAAAGCTGGTTCTTGCGGGGGTGATGATCGCGCTCGCGGTCTGCGGCGTCTCGGCGCTCGAAGGAGGATCGCGTGGCGGGGATGCGGAATTTCTGCTGGCGGGCATGCCATTGAGCGAGGCTGAGATGGGCGCCGTGGAGGGTGGGCTGCCCCGCTGCTGCCACGACGTCGAGTACGACCCGATCGAAGATAAGTGCCTGAACAATAAGGGGCAGAAGTATGAGAAAGGAGATAACGACTGCGATATTTGGGTGGAGAAGGTGCTCAAAGAAGCCGGGTACGATATCGCGAACCGCTGGGGTAGCGCCAGGATTACTTCTGTCGACGGGCACATGCGAATTCTCGCCGGCCAGTTGATCGATAAAGCGCCCAAGGGATGGAGCATCGAGTTCGTCGATAACGACCATGTCGCGCTGATTCGGGTTAATGACGACGGCTCCGCAGATGTGTATCATCAGGGGTACAATTACAAAACCCCGACAACTGTGGCTTGGGATGGTTCTCGCGGATATCATTACTCTCAGGTCAAGGCACACACTTGGGGGGATCGAAGGGCATATTGGGACTTTGATCGATGAAGAATACCAAAGAATTCGATTACCGAGGATAGAGATGAAAAGAGTTATCCTAATAATGTTCTTATTGGTTCCATTCTTTATTATCCATTCGCAAAGCGTCAACAGGGATGCGTTTCTTGGCACATGGGAGCTGAAAGACAAGTCCAACGATGTGGAAATAATCAAAAAGGATGGTCTCTACTACATAGTTGAGTTCGTGAGAATAAAGCATGAACTCTTTTTTAGCGGCGACAATAAGAGGGCTATCTTTCAAGAGTGGGGCAAGGGGCCTCCTGGAGATCTCATTGGAATCGTTCTCTCTGACGATGGGAAAAGCATCCAGTATAATTGGCTCTCTGATTTCGGTGAATGGAGGCCGGGCTCCGCCTATATCTACTACAAGAAGTGAGGAAACGCCACGTCGATCAAGAAGTATTCTGACCACTTCGCGAGGAAGGACAGGCTGAGCATCAGGCATAGGTAAAAAGAGGCGCCAATAAATCCATGCAATGAATTAGGAGATTTTGCAATGAAAAAAGCCTTATTGGCATTGCTGCTCATCATTCCATTCATGCAGACTCATGCTCAAGGAATCGACAGAGACGCATACCTCGGCATCTGGGAAACGGCCAATAAATATGATCAGATCGAAGTGGTAAAGCGCGATGGGCTCTACTATGTCATCGAGTTCGTCCGAATCAAGCACGAACTTTTTTTCAGCGGCGACAACAAGAGAGCCATCTTCCAGGAATGGGGGAAAGGCCCTCCGGGCGGTGTCAACGGATTGATCTTGTCGGAAGATAAAAAAAGCATTCGGAACTATTCGCTGACGGAGTTCGGAGAATGGCATGCTACCGAGTACATTTTCTTGAAGATTCGATAAGGGCGGATGAAAAAATAACTTAGCCCCGCCATGAGGCGGGGCTTTCTTCGAGACATTTCGATGCCTCGCTCATCTTCTCTTCGATTTCAGCCGCTTTTCCAGCCACTTCGTGAGGAAGGACAGGCTGAGCGTCAAGCATAGATAGAAGAAGGCGACGGCGTTGTAGGTTTCAAAGAACTTGAAAGTGGAGGCGGCGTAGACTTTCCCCAGCTGGGTGATGTCCTGGACACCGAGCGCAGACACGAGGGACGAGTCCTTGATGATGGCGACCAACTCGTTCCCCAGGGCGGGCAGGACGTTCCGCACCGCCTGGGGAAGGACGATCCGCCACATGATCTGGGGGCGCGACATGCCGAGCGCCTCGGCGGCCTCGATCTGGCCGCGATCGACGCTCTCGATGCCGGCGCGGAAGATCTCGGCGATGAACGCAGAGTAGCCGAGGGTCAGGGCGATCACGGCGCGCGTCGCGAAATCGAAGTTCCGAGACTCGATGCGCCCGATGACTCCGGCTTGGATGAGCGGCGCGAGAACGGCGTTGAGGGCGCCGGCGAGGATGGGCGCCCCGACGAAGGCGATGTAATAGAGGATCACGAGCATCGGGAGGCCGCGGACGAGTTCTATGTAGAAGGTGGCTGCTTCGCGGAGGGGGCGAAACCTCGAGGATCGCAGGAGGCCGAGGCCGAGGCCGAAGATGATTGAGGCCGCGAAAGCGACGAGGGATACGAGGAGGGTCACGCCGAGGCCTTTCGCGATGGCGCTGAGGATGACGCGGTATCCCTCCCGCGCGAAGGAGGACACCAGTATCCATGCGCCGAGCGCCGCGATGGCGACGAGCCACCAGGGGATCTTTTCGTACCATGCCGTTTGCTTCTGCGGGGCGCGCATCGGGGGAATCCTTTTTAGGTGCGTGGCGCGCGTTGCGTGGCGCGCCTTTGTTCATTGTACCACGGATGGGCTGGGGGCAAAAAGAGACGAGGCTCTCCCGCGACAGGGCGGGCCTCGTCTCATTTCAGGGCGTGTCGATTGATTAGGGCTTGTACTCGAAAAACCACTTCGTGTTCAGCCGGTCGAGGAAGCCCTCGGTCTTGAGGGCGGCGATCGCGGCGTTGAAAGGCCCGACGAGGTCGGAACCCTTTTTGAAAATAAAGCCGAATTCCTCGGTGCCCAGGGGGCCGCCAACCGATTTCAGCTTGTTGGGGTAGGCGCCGATGTAGCCCTTGCTCGAGGCGGCGTCCATGAGCACCATGTCGACATCGCCGGCGAGGAGGGCTTGGACCGAGGCGCCGAAGGTTTCGAAGAGCTTGATTCGGGGATTGGCCTCGTCGCCGTCGAGCACGTTGTAGACGGCCACGTAGAAATTCGTCGTGCCGGCCTGAGCGCCGATCAGGAGCTTGGGATTCGCGGCCAAGCCCTTCTCGTCCTTGAAGCGGC
>JAJTBU010000300.1 GCA_021286735.1 bacterium | reverse complement strand
ATCGACAAGATAGCAAAACGCTTCGGCCTGCGGCAGGATACGATCATCTCTGCGAACAACCTCTCGAGCGCGGCCTCTATCCGGGCGGGCGTGCAGCTCAGGATCCCGAACATGAACGGCGTGAGCCACAAGGTGCGGCGCGGCGAGAACCTCTCCTCGGTCGCCAAGACCTACGGCATCGACATAACCCAGATCGTCGACGCCAACGATCTCGCGAGCGGCACCCTCAACGCCGGCCAGAACCTCTTCATACCGAACGCGCGCCTCTCCTCCGCGAGCATGCGGAATTTCTACGGCGAGCAGTTCGTCTGGCCCGCCCGAGGCTCCATATCCTCCCCCTTCGGCTATCGCTCCAACCCCTTCTCCGGGTTGCGCACCTACCACGCCGCCATCGACATCGTGGTCTCTCTGGGAACGAAGGTTAAGGCTACCTGCGATGGCAAGGTCGCCGACACCGGCTACAACTCAGTGTTCGGAAACTACGTCATACTGAAGCACGCGAACGGCTATCAGTCGCTCTACGCGCACTTGAGCCAGGTCCTCGTGCGCGAGGGAACCTCGGTGGCCCAGGGCGCGATCGTCGGGCTCTCAGGCAACACCGGGCAGAGCACGGGCCCCCATCTCCACTTCAGCATCTTCAAGAACGGCCAGGCGGTCGATCCGCGCAAGTACGTGAAATAAGGGCGCCCGACTCTCGGCGCGGCGCCGTCCACGAAAAGATACAGTTCGCCCTGGCGGACTGTATCTTTTTTTAGACCATCCCTTTGCGGCGGGACAATCAGATCCAGCGGCGTCCCGCAGAAGCCTCGCGCAATTCGTTGTATTGCTGATCAATAAAAATATGACATCGCTACTGTTACGCCTGGCATGGAGTTTGCATTACTCCTCGTAGAGGAGAAATACCATGCAGTACCGCAGCGCCGACGATGAATGCCTCACCAGCTATTTCGCTTCGATCAAGTCGATAAGGCTCCTGAGCCGCGAGGAGGAGGAGCGCCTTTCCGCGAGGATCGCCAAGGGCGACGAGGCGGCGCGCAGACGCCTCATCGAGGCCAACCTGCGCCTCGTGGTGCGGATAGCGCGGTCAATGTGGAATCCGTCGCTCTCGCTCCTCGACCTCATCCAGGAAGGGAACATCGGCCTCATGAAGGCCGCGGACAAGTTCGACGGAACCAGGAACGCGAAGTTCTCGACCTACGCCGCCTGGTGGATCCGCCAGGCTATCGGCCGCTCCCTCGTCAATACGGAGCGGACCATCAGACTGCCGCACCGCAAGGAAGAACTCATCAAGAAGGTTCAGGCCGAGAAGAGCATCATGAGCCAGACCCTCAACCGTCAGCCGACGGCCAAGGAAATCTCGGCGAAGCTGGGAATATCAGAGAAGAAACTCGACGACGTGCTGATTTTCGCCGAAAGGGTGAGCGGCTTCGAGGCCCAGGGCGACCAGGACTCGGTCAGCCTCCTCGACGTCTACGAGGATTACACCTACGCGCCGGAACGCCTCTTCGGCGAGGCCATCGCGCGCGAGCAAGCTGCGCGCTTCCTCGCCGGCCTGCAGCCGCGCGAGCGGAACGTGATCAACCAGCGCTTCGGCATCGGAGGGCGCGACCGCAGGTCGCTCAAGCAGATGGGCGGCGAGATGCGCCTATCCCCCGAAACGGTGCGCCACATCGAGAAGCGCGCCCTGAAGAAGATGCAGGCCGAGGCCGAGAAGGCCTACCTCTGCCTGATCGCCTAAGAGGCTGACGGCGGGCGCCGAAGCTGGGCGGGACGCCCCGCGGGAGAGGGCTTTTCGCGGACGGCGTGGGCGGGGCCGCCGCCCGGCGGCCCCGCCCACGCCCTTGTCCAAGGCCCCCGGCGCGTATACTATTGCCGCGTGATTTCAAGAAAAAAAACTAAAAAGCGCGCAGGCCGGCGGGAAAGCCGTGACGCCGCTCTCTTTGTGGCGATCGCCCTCGTCGCCATGGCCGCCGCCACCATCGCGGCGATCGGCTGTTCCAGGGGCGAAGGCCGAACTTCCACGACGACGACCCTTTCTCCGACCACGCTTTGGCCCTACGGACAGCCCGAATACAGCATCGAAGTGCCGGAAGGCTACGAACAGCTCCTCCCCGAGCGCGCGCAGGAAACGAAGCCCATCGGGCGACCGGCTCCCGCCGAGCCAACCCCCGGCGCAAAGCCTGCTCAGCCCAAGTCAGCCGCCGAGAAGGACGATCTGACCTATATAGCCTCAGTCAAAGACAGGATGGCCGCCGCGGGGGCGAAGCCCGCGCTCATCATCGTGATCGACGACGCGGGCTACAGCCTCACCCAGCTCAAGCCCTTCCTGGCCCTGCCCTTCCCGATCACCATCGCCGTCCTGCCCCAGGTTGAACACTCGGCCGAGGCTGCCAGCCTGGCCGCCGATGCGGGCAAGGAAGTGGTGCTCCACCAGCCGATGCAGGCCCTCGGCGGCAACAACCCGGGCCCCGGCGCGATCCGCCTCGGAATGCCGCGCGAGGAAGTCGCCTCGACCCTCGCGAAAAACCTGGACGGCCTTCCCCAGGCGATCGGCGTCAACAACCACATGGGATCGGCCGCCACCAGGGACCAGCCCATCATGGCCGCGGTCCTCGAGCTTGTCAAAAAACGCGGCATCTATTATCTTGATTCCCTGACGGCGCCGGGCACCGCCACCGCGGCCCTCTGCCGCGAGCTTTCTATTCCATACTGGGAGCGCGACGTGTTTCTGGACAACTCAGGCGACAGGCAATCGATCATCGGCGCTCTCGAGGAAGGCAAAAAGGTGGCCTCTGCCAGGGGCGCATCGGTGCTGATCGGCCACGTCTGGTCGGCCGAGCTGGCCCAGACCCTCGCCGACGTCTATCCCAGCCTGATCGCGGAGGGCTACTCGCTCTCCACCATTTCCAAGTACATGATGCAGAGCGCGGCGGGAGATGCGAATGCTCGTCCTGGGGATTGAGTCTTCCTGCGACGAGTGCTCGATCGCCATCGTCGAGGATGGCAAGCGCATCCTCTCGAACGTGGTGGCCACGCAGATACCCCTCCATAGGCAATACCAGGGCGTCGTTCCGGAGATAGCCAGCCGCACCCACACCCAGTGGATCGAGGGCGTCGCGCGCCAGGCCTTCGCCGATGCGGGCGTCGCGCCGGCCCGGCTCGGCGGCATAG
>JAJTBU010000299.1 GCA_021286735.1 bacterium | reverse complement strand
ATCCCGCCATCTACGGCGCCATAGCGGAGTGGGTGGCCGAAGGCGGCGGGCTTGTCGGGATCGGCGAGCCCGGCGCGGGAGGCGAGGGGATATACAATTTCAGGCTTTCGCCGATTCTGGGCGTCGACAGGGAAGGCGGAAGCACCATAGCCCGCGCTAAGCGCAAATACGCCATTCCGGCCGAGGGACATTTCATCACCGCCGATTTTGACCAGGGCATCCCGGCCTTTCCGCGCGACACTGACGGAATTTATATCACCGACGCCGCCACGCGAGTCTTGGCCGACAGGAAGGGCAGCCCCCAGATAGCCGTCCACAATTACGGCAAAGGCGGGGCGGTATATCTTTCGGGCTTCGATACTTCGCATTCCTGCCATCGCCTTCTGCATCGCGCGATTTTTTGGGCGGCAGGATGCCAGGACTCCTATTCCGCCTGGACCTGCTCGCGGATCGAAACCGAGTGCGCTTACTTCGAGAGGCTGCGGACTTTGGTCGTCATCAACAATAGCGATTTGGCGGTGCGGACTGCGGTGCGCGGCACAATGGGAGACGAATGGGTGTTCGACCTTGAGCCGTATGGAATCGCGATCCGGGAAGTATCGGAATCGGTGCAGGCAGGCAAATGAAAAAATGAACAATTTTTAATATTCGCAATTTTAATTGCAAAGGTCCTTCTCTTATACTACTATCGGCTCAAGAGGAGGGACCTTCCTGTGATCAAATTCCTCAAACAGCCCATGATGAGACGCGTGCTGTACGCCCTCGCGCCGATTTACCTCTATGCGATCTGGATGTACGGCTACCGTCCGCTTCTCGCGGCGCTCGTCAGCTTCGCGTTCGGGATCGGCACCGAATGGGTATTCGAACGGAAAAGATCGGGGAAAGTGAGCGAGGCGGTGCTCGTCACCTGCGCGCTGTTCTCGCTGGCCTTTCCTCCCGCCACGCCGCTGTGGATTCTCGCCGTGGGCATCGTGTTCTCGGTGGCGATGGCCAAGGGCGTGTACGGCGGATTCGGCCGGAATATTTTCAATCCGGCCATAGGGGGACGGGCCTTCGTCTACATATCCTTCGCCATCGTCCTGGCGGCGGGATACAGAAGCTTCGGGAACTTCGGCGTCGGCGCCGTCGATGTAGTCTCCTCGGCGACTCCGCTCGGCGCGATGCGCGCGGGCGCTTCGGTCCCCCTGCTCGACCTCCTCTTCGGCAGGCATTCCGGCGCCATGGGCGAGGGGATGATCCTCCTCATCGCCGGCGCGGGCCTGTACCTGGCCGTCACAAAGACCGCCAGCTGGAGGATCATGGCGGGCTCGCTGGCCGCGGCGGCGGCGCTCAGCCTGGGGCTCAAGGCCTTGGCGGTTCCCAGGGCCCTGCCCCTCGAGAGCCTCCTCGCGGGCTCCTACCTCTTCGTGACCGTATTCATGGCCACCGACCCCGTGTCGGCGCCCAAACGCCCGGCCTCGCACTATATCTACGGCGCGGTCATCGGAGCGACGGTCGTCCTCATCCGCACGTTCTCCGCTTTCCCCGAGGGAACCACCTTCGCCGTGCTCTTCGGGAACACTTTCGCCAGTCTCATCGACATCGCCGTCGATTCGCTCAGGAAAAAGGCCGCTTCCCCGGCGGGAGGGGCGAAATGAAACTCAAGAAAGAATCCATCGGCTACGTGGTCGCGTTCACCTTCGTGGTGTGCGTCGCCTTCGTGGCGCTCCTGGCGGTGGCGAACCAGCTCACCGTCGAGCGCGTGAAGGCGAACCAGAGTTTCGCCTCCCATTTCGCCGTGCTCAAGGCCTTCGGGCTCGCCGACGCTTCGACGGCCCGCGACCAAGTGGAGTCGCTGTACGCCTCCCGGGTGAAGGAACTCGCGGCGCCCGCGCCGGGCGTCTCCGCCTATTCGGCGAAAATCGACGATAAAAGTTACGCGGCGGTCAAACTGACGAACCCGGGACTCTGGGGGCCCATCACCGCGATTCTCGCGGCCGATCCCAAGGCGGAGCGCGTTCGCGGGCTCGAAATACTGGAGCAGCAGGAAACCCCGGGACTCGGAGGGAGGATCGGCGAACCCTGGTTCAACGCCCAGTTCGCAGGCGAGAAAGTCGGCGCCGACGGCAAGATCCACGTCGTGCAGGGCTCGGGCAAGGGCGATCCCGACAAGGAAAACTCGAAGGTGGACGCGGTGACCGGAGCGAGCCGCACTTCGGACTTCGTGGAGGCGCTCGTCGCCAAGGCCCTCGGCGATATCCGGGCGATTGGAGGTGCCTTATGAGCCCCGCCGCAAAAAAAGTCATCAAAGACGGCCTGTGGACGAACACTCCGATTTTCGTGCAGGTGCTGGGCATCTGCTCGACCCTGGCGGTGACCAACAATCTCTACAACACAATGGTCATGGTTCTGGGCGTCACCTTCGCCACGGCGATGGGATGCTGGACGCTTTCTCTCCTCAAGGACCTCATTCCCCGCAAAGTGCGCATGATCGTGCAGGTGCTGGTGCTCTCGTTCTACGTCATCATCATCGACATCCTGCTGCGCGCCTACCAGCCGACCATTTCGAAGCAGCTGGGGCCCTACGTCGGCCTCATCATCACGAACTGCATCCTGATGGGCCGCGCCGAGGCCTTCGCCGCGGCGAACAAGCCGGGGCTTTCTTTCCTCGACGGCGTCATGAACGGGCTCGGCTACGGCTGGGTCCTGCTCGCCATAGCCACCGTGCGCGAGTTCCTGGGATTCGGCACTCTGTTCGGCATCAAGCTGACAGGGGCTTCCTTCACGCCCTGGACAATCATGGTGATGGCGCCGAGCGCCTTTTTCCTGGTCGCCCTGGCGCTCTGGGGGGCGAACGCGTACAAGGCCAAGGCCGAGGCGAAGGCCAAAGCCGGCGGCGCGAAGCCCGGCGCGGCCAACCCCGGCGCCGGCCAGACGGCCGCCGCGGCGAAGCGATAGGAGGACAGCATGGCAAACGCACCCAACGTAGGATTGATTCCCCTCTTCCTCGCGAGCATCCTGACGAGCAACATCCTCCTCTCCAACTTCCTGGGCACCTGCTCCTTCATATCCATCTCCAAGGATTTCAAGAGTTCCATGGGCTTGGGCGTGGCGGTGACCATGGTGATCGGCCTATGCTCGGCCGTGTGCTGGGCAGTGCTGCGGTTCATCATCGAGCCGCTGGGGATCGTCTATCTCTCCTTCAT
>JAJTBU010000298.1 GCA_021286735.1 bacterium | reverse complement strand
AGGCGTTCTCGTAGATGTCGAACACAAGGGTGCGCACCGCGCCGCCCGGCGCTCCCTGGGCGCCGGAGGTCATGATGAAGACCTGGGTGAACACGTTGTACGAGTTGATGGTGGTGATCACGACCACCAGGAGGAGGATGGGCCTGAGCAGCGGCAGGGTTATCTTCCGGAATATCTGGGACTTCGAGGCGCCGTCGATCATAGCCGCCTCGATGTAGGTCTCCGGTATGTCGCGTATCCCCACGAGGAAGATTATCATGTTGTACCCGACGATCTTCCAGACGCTCATGATGATGATCGCCAGCAGGGCTGTCTGGGGGTAGACGAGCCAGGCGACGGGCTGGATGCCGAACCAGGAGAGGATGTAGTTCAGGAGCCCGTAGGTCGGATCGTATATCCACTTCCACACGACCGCGACCGGCACCATGGGCGTGATCACGGGCAGGAAGAAGGCGGTCTCGTAGAGCGGGCTCAGCTTCGTCGGCCGCGACAGGAGCAGGGCCACGAAGAGGGCCGTCAGCACGCCGAAGAAGGTCACGAAGAAGGCGAAGTAGGTCGTGTTTCGTATCGATATGCCGAAGAGCTTGTCGGTGAAGAGCTCCTTGTAGTTGCGCAGGCCGACGAACTCGGCGAGCGGGTTGCCTATGCTCGAATCGAAAAAACTGTAGAGCATGTTCTGCGCGATCGGCACGATCCGCAGCAGCGCGTACATCGCGACGATGGGGATGAGGGAGCAGTAGACGAAAAGATAGCGCTGCCTCGCCGTCCTATTGATCAATCGAGCCTGTTGTTCCTGCTTCATAGAGTGTCCACCGATCAATGTCCCCCCGCGCGCCGGGGGACGCCTTTGGGATTGATCGGGACGAGGCGCGCGGGCGGAATCCGCCCGCGCGCCTCGTCCCGCGGCCGCGCGCGGCCGTCAGGCGCCGATCACTCGCTGAAGAGCTTGGCCTTCGCGAGGATGGCGTTCGTCTCCTCGGCCGCGTCGGAAATCACCTTGGCGATCGCCTTCGGATTGCCCTCGAGCGACGGATCGAGATAAGCCATGGCGAGCCTCTCCGCGAGCTTGGTCAGAAGCTCGTCGAAGGCGGCGATGGGGACGTAGCCATATTCCTGGAAACCGGAGGGCATCTCCACGAAGCCTTTCAGCTGGGGTTTCCGGGTGAGGATCTCGGAGAAGTCCACATCCTGTCTGGAGGGGAGCCAGCCCACGTTGTCGAGCATCCAGCGCTGGTTGTCGTCGTTCACGAGGAACTCGATGAAATCCCAGGCGACCTCGGGGTTCTTGCACGACTTCGTCACGTAGAGGTTCTGGAGGTTGGTGATCCTGCCGGCCCTCATGTCGCTGGGAACGGGGGCGGTCGCGTAGTTGAGCTTGGGGGCTTTCTGGGCGATGTCGCCGATCACCCAGGACTCGCGGAGGAACATGGCCGTCTGCTCGAGTTCGAAGGCCTCGGCGTCGTGCTTGACCTTGAAGGAATCCCACTTGTCCTTGTAGACGGCGTCGATGTAGTAGGTGAGCGCCTTCCTGCCAGCGTCGTTGTTGTAGCCAGCGTGGTATTTCCCGGCTTCCTTGCCCGGCTCGATGATCGTGCCGCCCATGGGGAAGAGCACGAACCACCACTTCTCGGCGAGGCCGGAGCCCTGGCCGGAGAGGCGGAGGCTGTGGCCGCTCCGCACGAGGTTGCCGTTCTTGTCGTATACGGCCAGCTTCTTGGCGTACTCGGCCATCTCGGCGTAGGTCTTGGGCGCGCGGGAGAGGCCAGCGGCCTTGAACATGTCCACATTCCAATACAGCGCCGTCTTGCCCTGGAAGAAGGGGACGCCGTAGAGCGTGTTCTTGTAGATCATGCTCTGCTTGGTGAAATCCGTGTACCTGCCCGTTTTCTTCACGTAGGTTTCGAGATTGGCGGGCGTCTTGGGGATAAAGCCGGCCTCGACGAATTTCTGCAGGGCGTAGCCCGAGACGTCGAGCACGTCGGCGGCCGTGTTCGAGGGGATCGTCGCCGACAGTTTCTGCTCGTACTCGCGCAGGGGATGGGTGAGCACGTCGACGTCGACGTTGGGGTGGAGTTTCTTGTATTCCGCCGCGGCGTGCTTGAAGAGCGGCTCCATCTCCGGATACCCGGACCACAGCGACAACTTGACCGGTTTGTCCGCCGCGAAGAGCGAAACGCCGGCGACCAGCAGCAAAACCAAGGCCGCAACGCAAGATTTCTTCATCGTAAGCCTCCTTACTATGATTCCGGTGAATTGCTTCAACCGATTTAACCTTTCCACGCGCGCTCCGGGTCCGGAAATGGATCAGATGAGGTGCTTGATCCGCCCCCCGAACTTTCTCTGGTACTTTTCGTTGGCTTCCTCGCCGCCGGGCAGATTGGCGCTCTGCCAGAGGGGCGGCTCAAAGCCATGGTCGAGGAGGTACTTCACCGTCTCCACGACGAGGAGGTTCACGGCGAAGCAGTTGGCCAATGTCGAGCTCGGCGCGACCTTCTGGTCCAGCCCCTCGAATTCGACCAGCGCGTCGCCGTAAGGCATATGCGAGTCGACGAAGACGTCGACGATGTCGTAGAGGTTCTTCCCGCTCGGATGCCGGGCCTTGTGCCCGGGCGGCACCTTCTCGCCGAAAGCGCGGGAGGTCACGCCGATCGTCGGGATGGAGCGGGCCTTCGCCTCGAGCGCGGCCTCGATCGTCATGGTGTTTATTCCGTAGGCGTTGACGATGATGAGGACGCCGTCGACGATATTGTAGGAGTCCAGGACCGCCTTGGCGTATCCGCCCGTGCGCTCGACCTTGTTCGACCGCACGGCGCCATGCATGAGGGAGGTGCCCGGATCGAGCAGCGCGTCAATATGGACTAGCCCGCCGGCCCTCCAGAACATTTCCTCGGCGCCCAGGTTGGAATGGCCGCCCGTCCCGATCACGTGGACGAGTTTGTCGGCGGCGATCGCCTCGCCCATGAGGGCGGCGGCTCTTTCGATCGCCTCCGAACTGTCGGAGACCGTCTGCTCGAACATGGAGGTTATTTTTTGGAGATACTGTTCGGCATACTTCGACATAAGGCTCCTACATCACGCAGCCCGCGGTGACTATTCTTGCCGCGTTGTAATACAACAGCATTATAGCCTCCTTTGCGGCCCTGTCAAATAAAAAGTAGCGGATGCCATAAAATCGTGTCAATATTATATTAGTGTTATATATAA
>JAJTBU010000297.1 GCA_021286735.1 bacterium | reverse complement strand
CGCCCGCTACGCGGGCGGCGCGAAGCCGGCGAAGGGGAAGTTCCGGACTTCCCCGATGTCCGCCTTGCCGAGGAGGACCATGGCCAGGCGGTCGAAGCCGATGGCCACGCCCGAACAGGGCGGAAATGCCGAGAAGACCTCGGCGTATGCCGGATCGACGCGGTGGGGCACCATGCTCGCGAGCTTCCTGGCGCCCTGGCTGGCGAAGTAGGCGCGCACCGCCTCCGGCGAGGCCATCTCCGTGAAGCAGTTCGCGATCTCGATGCCGCGGGCGTAGAGTTCCCAGCGCTCTGTGTAGGGGGTGCCGGGGATATCCTTGGCGAGGCACTCGATCCCGCTCGGGTATTCGTCGAGGACGAGGGGGCGGTCCGTGGGCAGGCGGGGCTCGACCAGGGAGAGGAAGGCGATGTTGAAGGCGTCCTCCCAGGTGGTGTCGTCGCCCAGGATGAGGCCTTTCGACCTCGCCGCCTCGACCATGGCGCGGCGTTCCCCCAGGGAGTCGAGATCGAGCCCCGCGAACTCGGCGAAGGCCTCGGCCATGGTCACCCTCCTGAAGGGCGCCCGCGCGCAGGCCGGCGTCCCGGACGTCGCGAGGGCGCCGAAGAGTTCCTCGGTGAGCGCGATGTTGTCGGCGCTGTCCGCGCCCACCGTGTAGTATTCCAGCATCGTGAATTCGGGGTTGTGGATCGGGCTCACCGACTCGGCGTTGCGGAAGGACTTGCAGAGCTGGAAGACGCTCCGCCCGGTCTCGGCGATGAGGCGCTTCATCCATATTTCCGGCGAGGGGACGAGGTAGAGGGGGAAACCGGGCTTGTAGGGGTGGACGAAGCTCGTGGCGAAGGCTTCGAGGCAGGTTTCGGGGATGAGGGTGGGAGAGAGGGCCGGAGTGTCGGTCTCGAGGTAGTCGCGGGAGAGGAAGAACTCCCTGGTGAGGGTGACGAGCCGCGAGCGGGCCTTCATTGCTTCGATGGTCATGGACCCAGTATAGCGCGATGCAGGCGGAAAAATCAGCGGTCCCCGCGGCGGTCCCCGCCCAGGGCGAGCCGCGCGTTGCGCCTGAAGGCGTCCAGGGACATCCAGGAGCGGTCCAGGGCCGTTCCGGCGAGATCGCGCCGCAGGGCGGCGTCGTCGCGCTCCAGGAAGCGATGGGCGGAAAGCGCCGGCCCCAGCCTCCCGAGGGAGGTGGCGGCGTTTTCGTCGGTGAGGAAATAGGGGCAGGCTTCGAGGCAGCTGTCGCAGCCGTAGAGGCGTCCGTCGAGGGCGGCCTCGATCGGCGCGGGGAGTTCCCCCGCCGCTGCGGTCCAGTGCTGGATGCAGGATTCGCGCCTGAAGGAGGGCCCTTCTCCGTCCGTCGCGCCCTCGGGCACAGGAGCGGCTGCATCCTCACCGGCGGGGCAGAGCGCTCCGCTGGGGCAGGCTTCGACGCAGCGGCGGCAGCGCCCGCAGCGCGGAGCGAGGGGTTCCGCGGCGGGGGGATCGAGGTCGACCGGGCAGAGAAGGAGGCCCAGCACCACCGCCGAAGACAAGCCGGGGCCGGCGAGCCCCTGCCCTCTCGCAGCCACGAGGAGGCCGTTCCTGCCGATCCAGCCGAGCCCGGCCGCGACGGCCGCGGGCTTTTCGGGCAGGCTCGAGTTCACGAGGCGGCGCCAGGCCTTGGCAGGCGGCAGGGTCTGCCCCGATCGCGAGGCCTGGGCTATGGTCGCGGCCACCGCTGCCTGGAGGCGGGAGGAGAGTTCCATGTACCAGTTGGCGCGGGCGAAGCGCGCGAGCCTCACCGAGGCCTCGCCGGGCTCGGCGGCGAGGAACCCGCCCGCCGCGGCGGCATCTCCGAATTCGCCCTCGCCGTAGCGGAGGGCTACGACGGCCACGCTCGCGGCCCCGGCGGCGCTCGGGGAGCCGCCCGCGGCGGGACTTGAGCCTTCCGCGCGGCCTCCGAAGTATCGGCGCCGAACCTCGGCGGGCACCCGCATCCTGTCGAGAAGGCCGCCGAAAGCCGCCCCCGACAGGAAACCGTGGCCGTAGAAGCCCGCCGCGGCCAGGTTGCTCGAAAGGAGGCGGCGAAGTTCAGCCGCGCCGCCCTCCGCGCCGCTCAAGGCAGGGGGAAGCGGGCGGTCAGGCCGAGCACGGCGCTCTTCACGCGGCCGACGACGGCGGGATCGCCCTTCGCCTTGAGCACTTCCATGATGAAGCCCGCGATGGCCTCCATCTCGGCAGTGCCCATGCCGCGAGTCGTCACCGCGGGGGAGCCCACGCGGATGCCCGAAGTGACGAAGGGTCCCTTCTGGTCGAAGGGGATGCCGTTCTTGTTGACCGTGATGTTCGCCTCGTCCAGCCACTTCTCGGCTTCCTTGCCGGTGATGCCCAGGGGAGAGAGGTCGACGAGCATGAGGTGGTTGTCGGTGCCGCCGGACACGATCCTGGCGCCGCCCGCGGAGAGCGCCCCGGCCAGGGTCGCCGCGTTGGCGACCACGCGGTCGATGTAGCGGGCGAACTCGGGGCCCTGGGCTTCCTTGAAGGCCACCGCCTTGCCGGCGATGACGTGCATCAGGGGGCCGCCCTGGATGCCCGGCATGATCATGCTGTCGATCACGTCGGACCACTTCTTGGTCTCGCCCTTCGGCGTCTTGATGCCGCGGTCGTTCTCCCTGTCCCTGCCGACGAAGATCATGCCGCCGCGCGGCCCGCGCAGAGTCTTGTGGGTCGTCGTGGTCGTGAAGTCGGCGATGGCGATGGGGCTGGGGTGCTTGCCCGTGGCGACCAGGCCGGCGATATGGGCCATGTCCACCATCAGGTAGGCGCCGACCTCGTCCGCGACCCGCCTGAAGGCGTCGAAATCGATGATCCGCGAATAGGCGGAGGCGCCCGCGATGATCATCTTGGGCTTGTGCTCCCTGGCCAGCTGCGCCATCTGCTCGTAGTCGATGGTCTCGGTGTCGCGCCTGCAGCCGTAGCGCACCACGTTGTAGAGCTTTCCGGAGAAGGAGACGGGCGCCCCGTGCGTGAGGTGGCCGCCGTGCGCCAGGTCCATGCCGAGGATGGTGTCGCCGGGATTGAGGGCCGCGAAGAGGACGCCCATGTTCGCCTGGCTGCCCGAATGGGGCTGCACGTTCGCGTGGTCGGAGCCGAAGAGGGCCTTGGCCCTGTCCCTGGCCAGATTCTCGGCGATGTCGACGAACTCGCAGCCGCCGTAATACCGTTTCCCGGGATAGCCTTCGGCGTACTTGTTGGTGAGC
>JAJTBU010000296.1 GCA_021286735.1 bacterium | reverse complement strand
AGGGGCACCCCTTCGTCGGCGTAGGTGTGCCAGATGAAGGTCGGCGGTGTCTTGTCGCTCACGTGGCGCTCCAGGGACACCTCGTCCAGCTTTTCGGGGCCGGCCTCCGGACCCAGCAGGCACTCGAAGGAGCCGCGGTGGGCGTAGGGCCCCGAGGTGATCACCGGATAGCTCAGGATGAGGGCGTCGGGACGGTTCAAGCCCGGCTCTATGCCCGGCGCTCCCAGCGCGATCGGCTTGTCCCAGAAGACGCCGAGGCTGGCCGCCAGGTGGCCGCCCGCCGAAAAGCCGCAGAGGGCGATCCGCCCCGAGTGGATGCGGTACGCGTCGGCCCTGCCGCGCAAGAGGCACATCGCCCGCGACACGTCCAGGAGGGGCAGGGGATGCCTGCGCGGCGCCACGCTGTAGTGGAGCACGAAGGCGTGGTAGCCCGCGGCGTTGAACTGCAGGGCGATGGGCTCGGCCTCGCGCGCCGAGCGGAAGGAATAGCCGCCGCCCGGGCAGATCAAGACGGCCGGCCTGCGCCGCTCGCCGTCCAGCACATAGGTGTTCATGTAAGGGAGGAAACCGTCGGCCATCTCGCCGCGGTACTCGCCTTTCTTCCAGAGTGGGATCGTCTCGTGGATCATCGCGGGGCTCCTTGCCCGACCATCATACAATAAAATGCCCGAATTGCCACCAAGAGGCCGCCGTAGTACAATCGGCCCATGCTCCGCCTCCTCATCATCGACGACGAATCCACCATAAGGACGGGCGTCGCCACCTACTTCCCCTGGGCCAGCCTCGGCATCGAGGTGGCGGGAGCCTGCCGCGACGGCCTCGAAGCCCTCGCCCTCATGGAGAAGACCCAGGTCGACCTCGTGCTCTGCGACATCGGCATGCCCCGGATGAACGGCATCGCCTTCGCCGAGGCCGTGCGCGGGCGCGACTATCGCTGCGACATCGTCTTCATCAGCGCGCACAAGGACTTCGACTACGCCAAGCGCGCCATCGAACTGGGCGTCCGCGAGTACATCGTCAAGCCGGCCGGCTACGAGGAGCTCTTCGAAGTCTTCTCCAAGCTCGTCCGTGAATGGGAGTTCACGCGCGAGCGTCAGCTCGCGAGCGAGCGCGCCGCGCAGCCGATAGCCGCCGAGTCCGCCCTCGCTCCGAGCGCCACCTTGCCCGAGCGGACGCGCCGCCTGATCGAGGCCGACCTGGCCGCGATCACCCTCCCCGCCGCCGCCGAAAAGCTGGGGATGAGCCCCAACTACCTTAGCGCCAAGTTGCGACAGGAATGCGGCAAGACCTTCTCCGACCTCCTCTTGGAGGCGCGCATGGCCAGGGCCTCCGTCCTCCTCCAGGACCCCGCCTCCCGCGTCGGCCAGGTGGCGCGGCTCGTCGGCTACGCCAACACCAAGAGCTTCATCAGGGCCTACAGGCTCTCCTTCGGCGGCTCGCCCACCGCCATACGCCGCTCCCAAGCCCTCAGCAAGGCCAAAGCGGAGGACCAGCCGCCCGCGGGAAGGCCATGAGAGATAGGCGCGGGGCATTCTCCTTCCTCAGGAAGCTCGCCCTCTCACTCCTGCCCGTAGCCCTGCCCCTCCTCACCTTCGGCTTTCTGGCCGTGTCCATCGCCAACGACTTCATAAGCCGCGAGATCGCTACCATGACGAGCCGCCAGCTGGACAACCTCAAGGACATGGTCGACGTGACCATGTTCGAGCTGGACGCCCTCAACCTGACCTTCAGCGTCAACGCCAAGATGATCTCGACCATGGACGAGCTCCTGGGCGGCGAGCGCCTGAGCATGGAGGCCATCGCCTTCTCCAAGACCCTGGGCGACATCCTCGGCGCCCAGACCAACGCCCGGCCCTACGTCAACTCGATCTACTTCTACCTCGACCGCTACCCCGGCCGCGTCTACTCGGTGGCCGACGGCATCCTCCAGCTGGACGGCTTCCCCGACACCAGCTGGCTGGACACCTACAGGAGCTTCCCCGCCGACCGCCTCCTATGGACCGAGCAGCGCGACGTTCGCCGCTTCAGCTTCGAGACCGAGCCCGAGCAGCTCTTCACCGTCTACCGCCGCCTTTACCCCGCCAGCCACGGCCGCACCGGCGCCATAATCATGAACATCGAACGCGGCCACTTCGAGGGCCTGATGGCCCGCGCCACCCAGTTCCCCGGCCAGGAAGTCTACATCCTGGACCAGGACGGACGCCTGATCCTGGCCGAGGGCGGCAAAACGACCTTGAGCCCGCTTGGGCAGTCCCTGGGCACCACGGACCAGAGCCCCCTGGCCAAACGCCGCTTCGGCGACGCCTCCTTCTACGTCTACTCCTCCACCACCTCGCGCTACGGCTGGCGCGTCGTTTCCATCATTCCCGCGGCGGGGCTCGAGAGCGTACCCATCGCCCTCAAGAAGCTCCTCCTCGCCATCCTGGCGGGCACCTTCCTCGTCGGCCTGGCCCTCACCGTGTCGCTGGTCAGGCGCAACGCCCGCCGCGTGGCCCTGGTGACCGACCTCCTCGAGAAGGCCGAGGCCGGCGAGGACCTGCCCGAGCGCCCGCCGGTCCGCCACGACGAGTACGATTCCATGGTCGACACCCTGCTGCGCAGCTTCCTCAGGCAGCGTTACGCCGCCCTCCAGCTCTCCGAGCGCCAGGCCAGGGCCAAGGTCCTCGAACTCAAGGCCCTGCGCGCCCAGATGAACCCGCACTTCCTCTTCAACACCCTGGACTCGCTCTACTGGATGGTCTACGGCACCGCGGGCGTGCCCTCGCCGGCGGCGTCCATGGTCAAGGACCTCTCGGTCCTGCTCAAGTACTCGCTGGAGGAGAGCGAGGAAGTCTCCCTGGCCGACGAGATCAAGGCCGAGAAGCGCTACCTCGCCATACAGCGCGTGCGCTACAGCGACAAGTTCCAGGTGCGCTGGGAAATCGAGGAGGGAGCCGAGGCCCGCAAGGTGACGAAATTCTTCCTCCAGCCCCTCTTGGAGAACGCGGTCGGCCACGGCATCCGCGGCAAGGAGGGGCCGGGGCGTCTGACGGTCCGGGCCGCCCTGGAAGGGCGGGCGGCCAAGGCGGCGGCTGACGGCGCCATCGCGGCTGAAGCGGCCGCGCCGAATGCCGAGGCGGCGGCCGGCGGCGCGGGCGCCGCCGGCCGCCCCTCTGCCGCCCTCGTGGTGACGGTGGAGGACGACGGCGTCGGCATGAGCCCCGAGCGCCTGGCACAGGTGCGCGCTTCCCTGGCCGAGGAGG
>JAJTBU010000295.1 GCA_021286735.1 bacterium | reverse complement strand
ACTGAGTTCGGCGTGGAGTCAGCCCGCCGCGAGGGCGACCTCTGGGCGGTCAGGGCCAAGGACGGCAGGGAAATCCGCGCCCGCTACGTGGTCAACTCGGCCGGCCTCTACGCCGACGCCGTGTCCGCGGCCTTCGGCGGCGAGGAATTCACGATCAGGCCGCGCAAGGGCGAGTACTACCTCCTGGACAAGACCACCAAGGCCAAGCCGAACCGGGTCGTCTTCCCCGTGCCCACCGCGGTGTCCAAGGGCATGCTCATCGTGCCGACGGTCGAGGGCACCGTCCTGATCGGGCCGACGGCCACCACGATCGAAGACAAGGAAGACTTCTCCACCACGCGCAAGGAACTCGAGGGGATCCTGCGCAGCGCCAAGACGATGATCCCCTCCCTCTCGGAGAACGACGCCATCACGAGCTTCGCGGGCCTGCGCCCCGCCTGCGGCGACGAGTTCTACATCGACCTCTCGGTCAAGGTTCCGAACCTGGTGCAGGTGGCGGCTATCCAGTCGCCCGGCCTCACCGCCAGCCCCGCCATCGGCGAGTACGTCAAGGATCTCCTCAAGAAGGCGGGCCTGCGCTTCGTCGAGAAGGCCGATTGGGACCCGTACATCCGCAAAGTGCCCCGCGCCCGCGACCTTTCGCCCTTCGAGCTGGACGCCCAGGTCAAGGAAGACCCCGCCTACGGCGACATCGTCTGCCGCTGCGAGAAGGTCAGCGAGGCCGAGATAATCCAGGCGATCCGCGCCGGCCACACCACGCTGGACGGCATCAAGTACGTGACCCGCGCCCAGATGGGCCGCTGCCAGGGCGGGTTCTGCACGTACAAGATCATCAAGATACTCATGCGCGAGACCGGCATGACCTACGACCAGGTGACGAAGCGCGGCGGCGAGAGCGTCATCCTGAAGGGTGAGCTATGAAACAGATGCGATTCGACGCCGTCGTCGTCGGCGGCGGGGCGGCGGGCATGTCCGCCGCGGCGGAGCTGAAGGCCCGCGGCAATTCCGTGCTGATCCTGGAGCGCGAGGAGGAGCTGGGCGGCATCCTCATGCAGTGCATCCACAACGGCTTCGGCCTCATCGAGTTCAACGAGGAGCTCTCGGGGCCTGAGTTCGCCCAGCGCGTGCAGGAGCGCGTCGACGCCCAGGGCATCCAGGCCCTCTGCTCCACCACCGTCCTCGACATCAAGGACGAGGAAGGGTCAAAGGTAGTTTACTGCGTGTCCCGAAAGCTGGGCGTGTCGCGGATCGAATGCCGCGCGGTCGTGCTGGCCATGGGCTGCAGGGAACGCAACCGCGGCAACATCCGCATCCCGGGCACCAGGCCCGCCGGCGTCTACACCGCCGGCCTCGCCCAGCGCCTCGTCAACATCGAAGGCTACATCCCCGGAAAGAACGTCGTGATCATCGGCTCGGGCGACATCGGCCTCATCATGGCGCGCAGGCTCACCTGGGCCGGCTGCAAGGTCCACGCCGTCGTCGAGATCCTGCCCTATCCGAGCGGGCTCACGCGCAACATCGTGCAGTGCCTGAACGACTTCGGCATCCCCCTCTACCTTTCGCACCTGACCAAGGACAGGGTCGAGGGCGTGGAGATCACGCCGATCGAGAACGGCGCGGTGATGTACGACAAGGCCTTCACCATACCCTGCGACACAGTGCTCCTCTCGGTCGGCCTGGTGCCGGAGAACGAGCTCTCGCGCGGGGCGGGCGTCGAGATCAACCCGGCTACGAACGGCCCCTGGGTGGACTCGACCCTGATGACCAGCGTGCCGGGCATCTTCGCCTGCGGCAACGTGCTCCACGTCCACGATCTCGTCGACTTTGTGGCCGAGGAGGCGCGGCGGGCGGGCGGCTTCGCGGCCGACTGGCTCGCCGGAAAGCATCCCCGCAAGGAACTGCGCGTGAAGACCGGCCCGAATGTCCGCTACGTCAATCCGGCCAGGGTCGACACCGAGCGCGAGAACAAGCTCTACCTGCGCAGCATGGTCGTCAAGAACGGCGCCACCCTCGAGGTCAAGCTCGACGGCCGCACGGTGAAGAGCGTCAAGAAACCCCACGTCCAGCCTTCCGAGATGCTCTCCCTAACCCTCGGGCCGCAGGACTTCGCGCAGGCGGGCATGGACGGCCAGATCGAGATCTCGATCGTTTCACGGAGTGAGTCATGAGCGAAATGATATGCATAACCTGCCCGATGGGCTGCCATCTCTCGATCGAGCGCCCTTCCGAAAACGAGATCGTCGTGTCCGGCAACCGCTGTCCGCGCGGCGAGAAATACGCCCGCGAGGAGCTGCTCTCCCCCAAGCGCGTCGTGACCGCGACCTGCAGGGCGACCGACGCTCTCGCGGTCGAGCCGAGTCCTTGCCGGCCGAGGCGCGTCCCTCTGCGGACGAGCGCGGGCTTCCCCAAGGAGCGCGTGCCCGAGCTGCTCGCGCTCATCTATGGGCTGGAGCTGCGCCTTCCCGTGCAGCGCGGCCAGGTGGCCATCGCCGACGCCCTGGGCACCGGCGTCGACGTTCTGGTAGCCCGCACCATGTAGGGGGCGCCCCTGCGCTGCCCCCGCGGAAAGGCGAAGTTTGTCTCCCCGCAGGGGCTCGGCGCCCGTCTTTATTATAGAATATTTCGCGCTTCGTCGTTTTCTGAAAAAATATTTCTTTACACCTCTGGTGGGGTATGTTACCCTTTCCTCGATTCCAGTACCAATTTCCAGGAGGTCATCATGCGCACAAGAAAAACGGCGATAGTGATTCTACTTGCGATCATCACCGTCGCATCCGCGTTCGCCCAAAAGACAACGATCAATTTCTGGACCTGGCGCCCCGAGGACGTCGAGACCTACGACAAGCTGATCGCCGTCTTTGAGAAGGCCAACCCCGGCATCACGGTCGTCCAGACCGCGAACAAGAGCACCGAGTACAACACCATCCTGTCGGCCGCCCTCTCCGGCGGCTCCGGCCCCGATGTCTTCCAGACCCGCGCCTACGGCGGGCTCGAGACCTTCGCCCAGTCCGGCTACCTCGAGCCGGTCGAGAAGTGGGTGCCCGAAGTCAAGAGCTTCGACAAGGGCCCGCTCCGCGGCGCTACCTCCATCAAGGACGGCAAGGTCTACGGCGTTCCCTTCGCCAGCCAGACCCTCTTCATCTACTACAACAAGGCCCTGTACAAGAAGCTCGGCCTCAGCGTTCCCGAGACCTGGGATCAGTTCATCGCCAACCTCCAGGCCATGAAGAAAGCGGGCATCCAGC
>JAJTBU010000294.1 GCA_021286735.1 bacterium | reverse complement strand
CTTGTTCCAGAGCAGGGGAGGGAGGAGTCCGGTGGTGGCGTGCATCATGAAGGAGCCGAAGCTCCACACCGCCATGAAGATCATGTATTGGAGGAAGGATGTGTCGACTTTATCCTTGCGGCTGTAGAGACCGAAGATGATGAAGACGATATAGATGATGAAGGACAGTGCCGGTATAAGCGACGATACGTCCAATATCATATCGGAAACCCCTGACTTTTAGCATAGAACTAGCAAAGCAGGGCATACTATAGCATAATGTGTTTCGCAATGGTATCAAATTCGCTTGGCGTGGTGGGTTTTTTGGCCCTCCTCTACGCCGATTTCCTGTTTTTGCAGGGGAAAAGGGCAGCCGCCGCCGTCCAGGGCGCCGGCTATCTCGGCGTCGGCGGCGCGACATGTTTGCTCGCCTTCGCGCCCGGCCCCTGGTGGCCCCTGCCCCGGGCCGGCGCGGGGCTTGTCCAGCCCTGGCACGGCTCCCACCCGCTCGCCGTCGCGGCGCTCGCGGCTACGGCGGCGGCGGCCGCCGCCCTCCTCGTCTGGTCGGTCTTCATCGAGATCGGCGCCGAGCGGCGCAAGCGCGGCCTGAGCGCTTCCGAGGCGGTGCGCACGGGCACCTACCGCCATTGCCGGCATCCGGGATTCTGGTGGTATGCCATCCTCGTCGCGGCGCTGGCAGCCATCAGGGGAGTCCCTTCCGCCTTCGCCACCGCCGCCCTGCTCACGGCTCTCAACTTCATCCTGGTCCTCGAACAGGACCTTCTCACTTTCCCTAAAGTGCTTTCGGGATACGACGATTATAAAAGAGTCGTACCCTTCCTCCTGCCTCGGTTGGGACGGGCGAAAGCCAGCGAACGCCGCAAGCGCGCAGCCGCAAACAGGCGTTCCCGGGCGAAGGAATAGCAAACGCAGCCATGCCGCGCACAATACTGATCACCGACGACGACCCTTCCATACGAAAAGTGCTCTCCCTCGGGCTTGGAAGACTGGGCTACGACATTCACGTGGCCACGAACGGCCAGGAAGCCATCGACATGCTGGCCGCGGGCTCCATACAGCCGGACTGCGTCCTCCTGGACATCAGGATGCCCGTCCTGTCGGGCAGGGAAGCCCTTCCCCGCATCCGCGAGCAGTTCCCCCTCACGCCCGTCATCATGCTGACCGCCTACAGCGACCTTTCGACGGGTCTGGAGGCGATGAAGAACGGCGCCTTCGACTACCTCGTCAAGCCGAGCAGGATGGAGCACATCGCCGAGACGGTCGCCAAGGCCATACGCTACCACGACGTCGTCGCCGAGAAATTCGAGATGGATAAGCGCAACGAGGAGTATCGCCTCAGCCTCGAGGCGACCATGCAATCCAAGACGATGGAGCTCAAGGAGACCTACGAGAGGCTCAAGGTGGCGAACCTGCAGACGGTGCAGGCCCTGGCCGAGACCATCGAGGCGAAGGACCAGTACACCCAGGGCCACTGCGAGCGCGTCCGCAGCATCTCGGTGCGGCTCGCCCGCGAGCTCGGGCTGCCCCGGGAGCAGTTCGAGCCGCTCGAGTTCGCCGCCCTCCTCCACGACATCGGCAAGATCGGCATCCCCGAGCGCATCCTCAACAAGGTCGGCCCCCTCGACGCCGAGGAACTCGAAGTCATCAAGATGCATCCCCTGATCGGGGCGCAGATACTCTCGAGCGTGGAATTCTTCGCCCCCGCCATCAACGGCGTACGGCACCACCACGAGCGCTGGGACGGCAAGGGCTATCCCGACGGGGTCTCGGGCGAGGACATCGACCCGCTGGCGAGGATCATCACCCTCGCCGACACCTTCGACGCCATGGCCCAGTCGCGGCCCTACCGCAGCGCCCTGCCCATGGAAACCGTCCTCGCCGAGATCAGGGCGCAGAGCGGCAGGCAGTTCTCGCCCCTGGTAGTGAAGGCCTTCTTCGACGCGGAGATTTACGCCGACTACGACAGCCTGGCCAAATCCTGAGCGCGGCTCGCGGCGGGTTCCGAATTCCTCCAGGCCCGCCGCCGTCTTAGAACTGAGATGAGGGATATCTGAATCGACCCGGGACCGTCTCGCCCGTCTTGTTCCACAGGACGGCGCGCTTGAATCCGTAGAGCACCGCTTTGTCTATGTCGGAGTCTCCCGAGGACTGCAGCACTTCGACGCCCTTGACCTGCTTGTCGCGCGTCACAGTAAAGCCGATGACGACGGGCATGAGGTTTTTCTCCTTCCAGAAGTTCGCGACCGCGAAGTCGAAGCCCGCGTCGTCGAGGATCTCCCACAGCGGCTCGCGCTTGTCGACCGGCACGTCGCTCTTGAGCCGGTAGGAGGCTCCGTCGAATTCGTAGTAGAGGGAGAAGGCGCGCTTCCTCGCCTGGGCGGAATATATGACCGTGTTCGGCGGCTGTACGAGGTCCGGGATGGCGTTGTAGACCGAGGCCGGCACCTGCTGCGGAAGGGGCAGGCTGTAGTAGATCGGCACATAGATATTGTACCCCACCGTGCCTTGGGCGCCGCCCAGTTTCGTGTCGGAGGAGGTGCCCTTCTCGGCTTTGTGGATGCTCGTCGTGCTTCCCGTCCAGGGAACGTTGCCCTTGCCAGGGACATAGAGCATCGAACTCGTGTCGCTGATGTGGGAGCCCTGCTCGCGCTGGCCGGGCACCCAGGGCTCGGCCGCGGCCGGCTGGGCGTCGGCCGCTCCCGGCGCGGTGGCGGCCGGCACGGGAACCGCCTGGCCAGGGACCTGCTCTACGGGAGGGGCCACCGGAGCCGTCTGAGGCTCGAGCATCGAGGAGCCGGGCGTCTTCGGCGCGGCCGGCTTGGCAGGCGGCGCGACGGACACGGCCTTGGTGGCCGGGGCGGGGGTCTTCGCGGGCTCGGCCTTGGCCGTCTTGGGAGCCGCCGCCGGAGCCGGGGGCTCGGTGGTGAGCGCCTCGTCTCCCTGGTCCGAGGGATTGATCGAGCCGAGGCCTATGGAATTCGTGATGGGTCCGGGCAGGTTGATGAGCACCGTCGTGTCGGAGAACATCTCCACCTTCGGGTTCAGGATTCCGAAGAGGAGGCCGGCCCCAAGGATCAGCCCGTAGAGGCCCATCGTGAGCCCACCCGAGACGAGCCAGCGCTTGCGTTCCTCCCTTTGAGCGAAGCTCATGGAGACATTCATCGAACGGCCTTCTCCTTGCGCGTGATGAGCCCCACATTCTCGATCCCATTCAGGCGGAAGGCGTCGAGCACGGATACGATCAGCTGGTAGGACGCGGTCGACCGGCCTTCGAGGACGGCCCGCACGTTGGAG
>JAJTBU010000293.1 GCA_021286735.1 bacterium | reverse complement strand
TAAGCCCCCGGGTTTTGGTCCCGGTATTCGCAGGTTCGAATCCTGCCGTCCCAGTTACGGCTTGAAAGCCAAATGTGTAAGGAGAGACTACATGGAACGGTTCGTAATTCACGCATTCAATAGAGAGAAGACGACCAAGGGCGAACTCAATCAGTACCGCTCCCAGGGCAAGATCCCGGCGGTCGTCTACGGCGGCGGCAAGGACGCCCTCAACCTGCTCATCAATGCTCCGGAGTACGAAAAGGCGCTCAAGAGCATCACCGAAAGCACGATCATCATCCTCGACGTCGAGGGCAGGAAGATCAAAGCCTTCGTCAAGGATCACCAGCGCCACGCGGTGGGAAAGAACCTTCTCCATGTCGACTTCCTCGAAGTCCAGGAAGGCAAGAAGCTCCACGCCCGCGTCAGGATCATCCTCAAGGGCACGCCTGCCGGCGTTGTCCAGGGCGGCGTCCTCGAGGTTCCCGCCCACGACATCGAGGTCGAGTGCGATCCCTCTGTCCTGCCCGAGCGCATCGAGGTTGACGTTTCCGGCCTCGGCGTGAACCACGCCCTCCATGTCGCCGACCTGCCCGAGATGAAGGACGTCAAGGTGCTCTCCAACGCCGACCAGGTCCTCGCGATCGTCAAGTACATGCACGAGGAAGTCGAGGCCAAGCCGGCCGAGGCCGAAGCCGCCGAAGGCGCCGCCGAGGCTGGCGCTCCCGCCGACGCCGCCGCCCCCGCCGCGGAAGCGAAGGCCTGAGCCTGCCCGAGCGCATCATGCGTGCCACGACAGTTTCGCGGGGCGATCCCGCGAAACTGTCTTTTTTTTGCCCGATTCGCGCCGCAGGGATGCAGGTGCCCGACGGAAGGATGAGGCATATGCCTACGCGTGGGAAGGTCGGCGCGTGAGCGCGCGGAGCGGCGACGGGATCGACCCCATCGCCCGGATCGAGGGCGGCGTGGGCGCGTTTTTCGTCCGCCATCCGGAAACCTTGGGGAAGGGGCTCCTCGTCGCCTACTCAGGCGGCGTCGATTCGACGACGCTGCTCGCGGCCCTCGCCGCGCTGAAGCCCTGCGCGATCCGCGCGGTCCACGTGTCGCATGGCCTGCGGCCCGCCGAGGAGCTGCGCGCCGAGCGCGCCTTCGTTGAGAAGACCTGCCTGAGCCTAGGGGTTGCCCTCACCGTCGCGACGATACGGCCCGGCGCGGTGGAGCGCCTCGCGAAAGAAAGGGAGATCGGTGTCGAGGCCGCGGCCAGGGAGCTGCGGTACCATATTTTGCGCCGGACTGCGGCGCGCTTCGGCTTGGGGACCCTCTGCACCGCCCACAACGCCGACGATCAGCTCGAAACCCTCCTGGCCCGCTTCATCGCCTCCTCGAGCGCCGACGGGCTGGCGGGAATACGCGGGCTGAGGCGCCTGCGCGGGGGCTTGTTCCTCGCCAGGCCCCTGCTCTTCGCTCCGCGCGAGGATATCGAGCGCTACGCAGAGGCGAAGGGGCTCGGGCACTCGGCGGATTCGACGAACGCCGCGGATCGCTATGCGCGCAACAAGATTCGCCACAAACTCATCCCGCTGCTCGACGGCGGGTTTCCGGGCTGGCGGAGCGGCGTCCTCGGCAGCGCCGAGAAGCTGCGGCGGGATCGGCACGCGCTGCGGCAGTTGCTGAGGCGAGCGCTCGCCGACTGCGGCTTCGAAAAAGGGCTTCGGAGCGCGTCCTTCAGCCTTGACGGGTTTTTAGCCCAGCCGGAGGTCCTGAAGGTGCGGATCCTCGCCCTGGGAGTGGCGGCGACGGGTGCCGCGGGAAGGCTCTCGTACCGCGCGCTCAGGAGCGCGGCCCGCTCCCTGGACCGCGGCGCGGGAGCGGCGGACTTGCCCGGCGCGCGCCTCCTGGTGCGCGGGGAGAAGGCCGAAATTCTCCCTATACTTGATTTTCGCGGTGAAGACAAGTATTTTTTCCAGATACCTTCGGAGGGGCTTTACCGCTGCGGCCCGATATCCCTGGAACTGCGCTGGGAGTCCCGCGGCGGGCGCGACGCGCCAAGCCCCCTGCAGGGCCTCCCCGAGCCGAAAGCTTTCCTGCTGGAGGGGGCTTTCAGTTTTCCGCTCCTCGTGCGGAGCAGGAAACCCGGGGACGCGATTCTCTGTGCCGGTACGACGAGGCGGCTCGACGACATCCTGTCGTCCTGGCGGCTCGAGCCCAGCGACAGGGACGCGGTCCCCATCGTGGAGGATCGCGACGGCATTGTCGCGGTCCTCGCTTCGGCGATCGAGCGCCCCTTGGCTGGCGCGCGGCGCGACAAGTTTCGAGATTACGGCGGTGACGCGAGCGGACGCCGACTTTATATAGGGATCAAAGGAGTCTGATACCGATGCCTGACGACAATAACAATAGCCCGCAGCCGCCCAAGCGCAGCAACCTGCCCCAGGGAATCCCCCCCAAGGCGAATCGCGCGGCCCTCGCTGTCTTCCTCTCGCTGACGGTGCTTTTCGGCACCTACTTTTTCTTCAACGACAAGTCGTCGGCCAAGGACATTCCCTACTCGGCCTTCCTGTCCTATCTGGACTTGGGCGAAGTGGATTCGGTGCAGATCGTCGACCAGCGCCAGATCGAGGGCCAGCTGAAGGGCTCGGGCGGCGGCGCGGTTCCCTTCAGGACCTCGATCCCCTACCTCGACCTCCAGCTCCTCGCCGACCTCAAGGCGAGGAACGTGAAAGTGTCCGGAACCTCGGGGAGCGCGAGCCCCCTGCAGATACTTTTCGAGCTGGCCCCCTGGTTCTTCGGCTTCTTCCTCATCTGGATCATGATGCGCCAGATGAAGGGCAACAACCAGGCCTTCCAGTTCGGCAAGAGCCGCGCCAAGCGGTACTCGGAAGGCGAGAAGCGCTACACCTTCAACGATGTCGCCGGGCAGAAGGAAGCCAAGTATGAGCTCATGGAGGTCGTCGACTACCTCAAGAACCCGCAGAAGTTCTCGAAGATGGGCGCCAAGATTCCCAAGGGCGTCCTCCTCGTCGGCATGCCCGGAACGGGCAAGACCCTCATCGCCAAGGCCACGGCGGGCGAGGCCAACGTGCCCTTCTTCCACATGTCGGGCTCGGACTTCGTCGAAATGTTCGTCGGCGTGGGCGCCAGCAGGGTGAGGGATCTCTTCGAGCAGGGCCGCAAGAACGCCCCCTGCATCCTCTTCATCGACGAGCTGGACGCGGTCGGCCGCACGCGCGGCGCCGGCTACGGCGGCGGCCACGACGAGCGCGAGCAGACCCTGAACCAGATGCTCGTCGAGAGGGACGGCTTCGACACTAAGGACGGC
>JAJTBU010000292.1 GCA_021286735.1 bacterium | reverse complement strand
GCTCGCAGAGCAGGTCGATGCCGGGGACCTGCTGGAAGCGGTAGTGGGGCATGATGGCGCCGCCCGTCCGCGTCGCGACGCCAAGCTGGTTCTCCCAGAGGAAATGACCGGTGAAGGCGAGCCCATAGCGCCCGCACCACTCGGAGATGCGTTTCGAATAGGTTTCGGAGAAGCGCTCGGTCACGGTGCGCCAGTAGTCGTGGCGGATCGCGTCCTGGCCCTCCCCGCCGAAGAAGACCAGGGGAATGCGGTCGTAGGGGTCGTAGCCGCGGCGCTCGGCGAAAAACTCCGCGAAGCCGAAGGTCCAGGGGATCCAGCCCCGGCCGGGCGTGTAGCGGGCGTGCCGGTCGTGCACGCTCGGCTCGTCGGTGAAAATGCCGGGGACGGTACCGCCGAAACTTTCCCCGACGGCGGCGCGGTAGGGCTCGTAGTTCATGCCGATAAAGGCGTCCACCGCGTCGGGGTTCATGTTGTCCGGCGGAGATTCGCCGTTGAACCACTCGTCCCCCGCCGCCGTCTCGATCCGGAAGACGAGGAAGCTCTCGCCCTCGCGGGCGCCGTGCGCTGACGCCGGATCGACGCGCTCGCCTCCCCTCCAGGCCCCGCCATCGATCCGCGCCTTGAAGAGGGCGACCGCCTCGCCGCTCGGGGCGTAATCCCCCTCGAGCACCTCGATGGTGAGGCCCTTTGCGCGATAGGCGTCGCCGAGGCCGGGAACCTTGCCTCCCGAGGCGCCCGAAGGCCACCTGTCCTCGTCGTAAAGCCAGGCCGAGAGCCCCTCCTCCCCGGCGACGCGGATCGCCTCGCGCGCCGCATCCATCCATTCATTCCCCAGGTAGGGGGTTTCGAGCCCGTCGCGCGAATGCATAAAGAAGCCGCCCATGCCCGCCGCCTTCATGGAGCGGATCTGGGCGGCGATCTCCGCCTTGTCCAGCTTTGCGTTCCACGCCCAGAAAGGGAGGGCGCGATGGCCGGGGGACGGCGCGCGGAACTCTTCCTCGGCGAAGCCCTTTCTCTCGGCGCCCATCGCCCGCCTACCGGAACCGGGCGGAGTATGCCCTCGAGACCGCCATGAGCTGCTCGACCTCGCGCCTCATGGACTCGCTGTACCTGTTGGCGTCCGCCCTCCTGCTGACGAGGTGGAAAGGCAGCCCCTCGAGAGAGAGGGCGTGCATGGCGTTGACCGGGTAGAGCTGGTATTCGGCCATCGAGGCGAGGCCGAGGAATGCCTGGAGCTCCTCGGCGCGCCCGGGTTCCTTGCGCCAGTTCGCGCAGATCCACGCGTAGAGGTCGGCGTGGAAGTTGGTCATCACGCCTGAGTAGCCCGAGGCGCCCGCCCTCAGCGAATCCAGGAGGGTGGCCGCGTTCGCGTTGAAGAGCTTGAAGTTCGAGCCTTTTACGATCCCGAGCTTGCGCTCGATGTTGGCGAGGCTGCAGCTCGTATCCTTCAGGAAGCCGAAGCGCCCCGTCTCCAGGCTGAACCTCATCATCTCGGGGGACACCAGCCGCTTGTAGGGCGCGGGGCATTCGTAGAAGCCGAGCAGCACGCCCTCGTCGATTCCCGCGAGGAAGCGCTCGAGGTTGCGCTTGAAGACGTCGTCGCCCTCCTCGCGCCGCGCGAAGCGGTTGGTGATGAGCACCACCGCCTCGACGCCCGTGTCGGCCATCGCCTTGGCTTCCTCGATCTGATCGTCGACCGTGTCAGCCACGTGGCCCGACGCTATAACGGGCACCCGCCCGCCGGCGAGCTTTATGCAGGCCCGCGCCAGTTCAAGGCGCTCCCGCAGGCTGAGGTAAAACATCTCGCTCGATTGGCACACGGCGAAGAGTCCCGTGACGCCTTTCGCGATGTACCAGTCGATAAGCCTCTCCAGCGTCCCGTAATCGATGCTTCCATCGGGCAGAAAGGGCGTGATCATCGTCGGCCAGACGCCGTTGGCTATCGTCTTCGCATTCATTGCAGCTCCTTGAGCTTCAGGTATTTTGTTGTTTTTGGGCAGGGAGGGCGCCCCGGCACCGCGGAGCGCCCCGCCCCTCCATCGCACCGGAGCATCAGAGGCCCGGCTTGTATCCCATCTGCTTGGGGAGCCAGAGCACGAGGTCGGGAATGTACGTGATCAGGAACAGGACGCCGATGAAGAGGATGATGAAGGGCACCATCTCCCGTATAACGTCTTTCATTTTCGCGCCCGATATCCCTGTCACTATGAACAGCAGCATTCCGAAGGGCGGCGTCGAGAGGCCGATCATCATGTTGAGGACGACCACGACGCCGAAGTGCACGAGATCGATGCCGAGCGCCCTCATCACCGGCAGGACGATGGGGACGAAGACGAGCTGGATCGAACTCGTGTCCATGAACATTCCCAGCACCAGGAAGGCCAGGTTCACGAGGAGGAGCATCACATACTTGTTGTCGGTGATGCCGAGCAGAGCGCCGGCCACGAGCTGGGGCACCTTCTCCATCGCGATGCTGTAGGAGAAGGCGTAGGCCGCGCCGACCATGAAGGACAGGGAGCCGATCGACTTCACCGTGTTCTTGAGCACCGTCATGAACTCGCTCCAGCCGAGGGCTCGGTAAAAGACAATGGATATGAAGATGGCCCACGCGGCGGCCAGGGCGCCCGCCTCGGTCGGCGTCACGACGCCGGTGTAGATGGTCACGAGAAGTATGACGACGGTGAACAGCGCCGGGAAGGACTTGATCCCCTCCCAGAGGAATTGGCGCGCTCCGTACTTCTTTCCGGTGGGATAGTTGCGCTTTACCGAGACGAAGGCGGTGTAGGCCATCATGACGACGCCGAGGATGAGGCCCGGAACGACGCCGCCCATGAAGAGCGCGCCGACCGAGGTGCCCGACACCATGGCGTAGATGATCATCGGGATGCTCGGCGGGATGATCGGTCCCTCCGTGGCGCTGGCGGCGGTGACCGCGGCGGAGAAGGGCCTGTCGTAGCCTTCTTCGATCATGGCGGTCAGCTCGATGTTGCCGGGGCCCGAGGCGTCGGCGATGGCCGAGCCCGTCATGCCGGAGAAGATGATCGAGTTGACGATGTTGACCTGGGCCATGGCGCCGCGCTTCTTTCCCACGAGCGCGGAGGCGAAGTCGAAGATGATCCGCGTCACCTTTCCCGAGTTCATGATCTCGGCCATGAAGATGTACAGGGGCACGGCGATCATGATGAAGCTGCCGCTCATCTCGGTGAGATATTTCGTGGCTGCCATGTCCACGGTGGCGCCGGGGAGGGGCGAGATCATGAAATAGACGATGGAGCAGGCCATCATCCCCAGGCCGATCGGC
>JAJTBU010000006.1 GCA_021286735.1 bacterium | reverse complement strand
TCCTTCTTGATTCCCGAGATGCTGGGCGAAGAAGGTTTCCCCTGTTCCTGCGGGCGTAATCACGGCACCAGCGTGCGAAAGGTGGTGGCTGAGCGCGGAGCCCTCGAGCTTCTTCCGGGCCTGCTCCGCGAGCGAGGCGCCGCCCGCCCCTTCATCCTCGAGGACGCGAATACCAGAGCCGCGGCGGGCGGCCGCGTCGCCGCGCTCCTGGAGCGCGCCGGCATCCGGCCGGTCCGCTTCACGTACCCTCAAGCTGCCGTCGAGCCGGACGAGGCATCGGTGGGGCAGGCCGTCCTGGCCTTCGACCGGCGCTGCGACTGCGTCGTGGCCGTGGGCACGGGCACGCTCAACGACATCGGCAAGATCCTGGCGCGGACCGCCGGCCTGCCCCTCGTCATCGTCGCCACGGCTCCCTCCATGGACGGCTTCGCCTCCGCCACCTCCTCCATGATCTCGAACGGCCTCAAGGTGACGATCGACAGCGCCTGCCCGGAGCTTGTCCTGGCCGACCTCGACATCCTGCGCGCGGCCCCCGAGCGCATGCTCATGGCCGGCCTCGGCGACATGCTCGCGAAATACGTAAGCATCTGCGACTGGCGCATCGCGCATATCGTCACCGGCGAATATTACTGCGAGGAGATCGCCGCCCTCGTCCGGCGATCGCTCGCGAAATGCGCGAACTCCGCGGAAGGCCTCTTCAGGCGCGAGCCCGGCGCGGCCGCCGCCGTGCTGGAGGGCCTCGTCCTCTCGGGCATGGCCATGGGCTTCGCCGGCCTGTCCCGCCCGGCTTCGGGCGTCGAGCACTATATCTCGCACATCTGGGACATGCGCAGCCTTGAACGGGGCGCCGCGGGCGACCTCCACGGCATCCAGGTGGGCATCGGCACGGTCATGGCCCTGCGGGCCTACGACCTGCTCAGGGATATCCGCCCCGACAGGGACAGGGCCCTGGCCGCGGCGGCCGCCTTCCGCTACGGCGACTGGGAGCGCGTCCTCCGCGACAACCTCGGCGCGAGCGCCGAAGGACTCGTGCGCAACGAGGCGCGCGAGGGCAAGTACGGCTTGGCAGGGCACGCGGCGCGGCTCGAGCGCATCGTCGCGCGCTGGCCGGAGATCCTCGCCATCATCGAGGAGGAGCTGCCGCCCGCCGGCGAGGTGGAGCGCCTGATGCGATCCTTCGGCATGCCTGTTTCACCCGCGGAGATCGGCATCGGCGGGGACGAAGCGCGCTTCGCCTTCCTCGCCTCCAAGGACATCCGCGACAAGTACGTCGCGACGCGCCTCCTTTGGGATCTCGGAATCCTCGAGGACGTGGCGGGCGGGCTCCCGCTCTGATTCCGCGACAAGCATAGGGCAATGCGCATATAAGGAGGGCAGGAAGATGAGAGTCTCGACATCGACGAACCAGCACTACTCCTTCGCCGACGACCAGGGCAAGCCCCATTCGGCCGAGGAAAGCATCCGCGAGCTGGCCCGCGCCGGCTTTGCGGTGCTCGACTTCAACTTCGACGCCTTCAGCGTCAACAAGCTGTGGCTGAACGATCCCGACTGGGAGGACCGCGTTCGCCGCGTGAAGGACTATTCCGACTCCCTCGGCATCGAGTGGTCCCAGAGCCACGCCTTCTTCTACGGCTGGGACGGCGACCGCTGCGGCAGCCACGAGCGCGGGCGCGAGCTGATCAGGCGCTCGATCGTCGGCGCCGGCATCCTGGGCTGCGGGACGATAACGGTCCACCCCTTCCAGGTGACCGACGGCGTCTGGTACTCGCACAGGCTGAGCCTGGAGAACAACCTCGTCGAGATGAGGCGCTACGGCGAGTGGGCGGGCGAGGCCGGGCTCAAGGTGGCGATCGAGAACATGATCGAGTACCACGACAAGCCACGCCGCTACTGCTCCTCGAGCGAGGAGCTCATCGAGCTGGTGGAGGCCCTCGGCGACGATTCCCTCTACGGCATCACCCTGGACACGGGCCACGCCAACATCACGGGCATCAACCAGGCGGAGGCGATCAAAGCCATGGGCAAGCGCCTGGTCGCCCTCCATGTCAACGACAACCGCGGCCTCAAGGACGACCATCTCGCGCCTTTCTATGGTACAATCGACTGGCCGGCCGTGATGGGAGCCCTCAAGGCGATCGATTACCGGGGAGATTTCACCTTCGAGATCCACAAGCACACCGATTGCCTTCCGGCCGGCCTGCATGAAAATCTTTTCAAGTTCACCCGCGATCTCGGCGAGTATCTCGTCGGGCTGGCGAACTGAACGCGTTGGAGGAATGCGATGAAGACCATTGTCTGTTTCGGCGACTCGAACACCTGGGGCTACGATCCGGCCACCGCGGGGCGCTATCCCAAGCCCCTGCGCTGGCCGAGCGTGATGCAGGCGGCCCTCGAGGCGAAGCGCCCCGGCGAGTACGAGGTGATCGCGGAGGGCCAGAACGGACGCACGAGCGTCTGGGAGGATCCCGTCGGGCTCAAGAAGGGCGCGACCTACTTCCTGCCCTGCCTGGAGTCGCACAAGCCCGTCGATCTCGTCATCATCCTCCTCGGAACCAACGATCTCAAGCACCGCTTCGGGACGAGTTCCTACGATGTGGCGCGCGGCGTGGCCTACCTGGCGCAGATGGCGAAGACCTGCGAGTTCGGGCCCGGGAACGCGGCCCCAGCCGTGCTGATCGTGGCGCCGCCCCCCTTCGCGACTCTGACCGATTTCGCCCAGGATTTCGAGGGAGCCTCGGAGCGGTCCCTCACGCTCGGGCGCGACATCACGGCCTACGCGGCGCTCAAGGGCTTCCCCAGCTTCGACGCGGGGACGATCATCCAGTCGAGCGAGAAGGATGGCATCCACCTCGAGCCCGAGGCGCACGACGCCCTCGGCAAGGCCCTGGCGGCCCGCGCCGCGGAGCTGATCGGGTAATCCGGGGCCTGCGATGGAATGAGGCGCGTTCCAGGCTGTCGCCGGGAGCGCGCCGCGATATTTCGCTTTCGTGCCGATCTTCAGTTTGTCACTTTCGTATTTTTTCGTTTAATTTTTATTTGACGAAATTCGAAAAGTGATATAAAAATAACTGAAAGCATCCTCGTGGGGGATGAAATCGGTAGACGGGCGGGGTGTCGATGGCGAAATTCAGTCCTTTCGCGGCCGTGGGCGAGCTGCCCGCGGGCGAGGTCCGCTGGACCAGGGGTTTCTGGGCGGGGCGCGTGGAGTGCTGCCGCTCTTCCATGATCCCCGCCATGTGGGACATCCTCTCGAACGACGGCCTGAGCCACGCCTTCGCCAATTTCCGCATAGCCGCGGGGCTGGAGGACGGCGAGCACTCGGGTCCGCCCTTCTTCGACGGCGACCTCTACAAGTGGCTCGAGTCCGTCGCCTCGGTCTACGCGGTGACGAAAGACCCCGGGCTCGACGCGCGCATGGACCAGGTGATCGCCGTGATCGCCGCGGCGCAGCGGGCGGATGGCTACCTCCACACGCCGGTCATCATCGCGGAGCGAAACAAGGCGAAGGCGGCGGCGGGCGGCGGAGCCTCCGCGAGGCCCGCGTACGCGGGGAGCGACGCCGCCGCGCCCGCGGTGGCCGCGATGGCGGACCGCCTGCACTTCGAGGTCTACAACTTCGGCCACCTGATGACCACGGCCTGCCGGCACTTCGAGGCGACGGGCAAGCGAAGCCTCCTGGACGTGGCGGTCCGCGCCGCCGACTACCTCATCGCCAGGTTCGCGACGCCCGACCCCAATACCGCCAAGAACAATATCTGCCCGGCGCACTACATGGGCCTCATCGAACTCTACCGCATCACGGGGGAGGGGCGGTTCCGCGATTTCGCGGCGGCGCTCATCGACAACCGCAACCTCATAAAGGATGGCACCGACGACAACCAGGACCGCATCCCCTTCCGCGACCAGCGCAGGGCGGTCGGGCACGCGGTCCGCGCCAACTATCTCTACGCGGGCATCGCCGACGTGTACGCCGAGACGGGGGACGATAGCCTCCTGCCGCCCCTGCTCAGCATCTGGGAGAACGTGGCGCATACCAAGACCTACATCACCGGCGCCACCGGGGCGCTCTACGACGGCGTCTCGCCGGACGGCGACGAGGACCACTGGTCGATCCAGCGCGTCCACCAGGCCTACGGCCGCGAATATCAGCTGCCCAACACCACAGCCTACAACGAGACCTGCGCGAACATCGGGAACGCGCTGTGGAACTGGCGCATGTTCAGGATCACCGGCGATGCCAAATACATGGACGTGGTCGAGACGGTCCTGTACAACAGCATGCTCTCGGGGATCAGCCTGGACGGGCGGAAGTACTTCTATCAGAACACCCTGCGCGAGGAGCGCGTCATGCCGGTGCGGCTGCGCTGGCCGCGCCACCGCAGCACCTACCTCACGAGCTTCTGCTGCCCCCCGAACGTGCTCCGCACGATCGCGGGCGCGGGCACGATGGCTTACGGCGTCGGCGCTCGGGGCGTCCTCGTCAACCTCTACGGCGCCAACAGGCTTGAGACGAGGCTGGCAGACGGCTCGCGCCTCGTCCTGGAACAGGAGACGGACTACCCCTGGAACGGCGAGGTCCTGATCAGGGTCGCCGAGGCGCCCGCCGCGGAGTTCTCGCTCTCGCTGCGGATTCCGGCCTGGGCGCGGGGCGCGAGCGTCAGCGTGAACGGCGGGGCCGCCGCCGCGGTCGACGGATCCAAGCCCGCGCCGGGGAGCTATTTCGAGATCAGGCGCGCCTGGCGCCCGGGCGACGTCGTCGCCCTGACCCTGCCGCTCAGGCCGCGCATCCTCCTCGCCCATCTCCTGGTGGAGGAGAGCCGGAACCAGGCCGCGGTGATGCGCGGGCCGCTGGTCTACTGCCTGGAATCGGCCGACCTGCCCGCGGGCGTCGGCATCGGGGAAATCCTCCTGCCGAGCGACGCGCGCTTCGCGGAGGAGGAGGGGGGCGGGCCACTGGCCGGCATGACGGTCCTGGCCTGCGACGGCGCGCGGCTCAGCGCCGACGAGGGGACGTCGTCCTCAGGAGCCTCGCCCGCAAGCGCGCCGCTGTACCGCGAGCTGGGCGACGCCGCGATCGAGCGGACACCGCTGCGTTTCGTGCCCTATTTCGCCTGGGACAACCGGGGCGATGGCGAGATGGCCGTATGGCTGCCCCTTAAATGGGCGTGAGCATTTTGCGCCGCGTGGCGCTCTGGAGCTGATGATGCAGAGACCTTCCGGGCTTCGGTGTGAATACTCGAGCGAGCCGCTCGGCGTCGGCACGGCCGCGCCCCGCTTCTCATGGATCCCCCCGCGCGGGAAACGCGGGTCGGCGCAGTCCGCCTACCGCATCCTCTGCTCCCGCGACAGGGCAGCGCTCGAGCGCGGCCTGGGCGAAGCCTGGGATTCGGGCAGGCGCGAGGGCGCGGAATGCAGCCTCGTGCCCTGGGGCGGCGCGCCGCTCGCCGAATGCTCGCGCTACTGGTGGACCGTGGAAACTTGGAACGGCGCCGAGTCCGCGCGCTCCGAGGTTGCCCGGTTCGACACGGCGATCTTCGATCCGGCCTCCTGGAAGGCCTCCTGGATCACCATGGAGCGGACCGAGTTCGATACGACCACTGTCCTGATGGTGCGGAATTCCATCAACCACAACAGCTTCGTTCCCGCCACCCTCCACCACGGGATCTACTTGCGCAGGGAATTCGAGCTCGCCGAGGCGCCCGTCCGCGCCGTGGCCCACTTCTGCGGCCTCGGATACGGCGAGCTGCGCGTCAACGGCCGCAAGGCCGGCGACGCCCGCCTCGATCCTGGGCAGACCGATTACGCCGAGCGCGCCCTCTATTCGAGCTTCGACATCACGGACTCGCTGCGCGCGGGGGCGAACGCCTTCGGCATCATGCTGGGCAACGGCCGCTACATCGACGCCTACGGCTTCGGAAAGCCGCGCGCCTTCCTCCAGGTCGACCTCGAGTACGCGGACGGCCGTTGCGAGCTCCTCGTCTCGGACGGGAGCTGGCGCTGCTCCCACGGCGCCCTCCGCCACAACGGCATCTACACCGGCGAAGTCTACGACGCCCGCCTCGAGGCGCGCGGCTGGGACTGCCCCCGCTTCGCCCCGGGCGCCGGTTGGGCTCCCGCCGCCCGCATCGACGGGCCAGCCCTCGAGCCGCAGGAGATGCCGCCGATCCGCGCCACCGCCGAGCTGCCGGCCAGGAGCATGGCCAACCCCGCGCCCGGCGTCTATGTCTTCGATTTCGGGCAGAATTTCGCGGGCGTCGCGCGCCTGCGCGCGCGCGGCCCGGCCGGCACGACCATCAGCCTGCGCTTTTCCGAGCTTTTAAACGCGGAAGGCATGCTCCACCTGGGCACCAACCGCGAGAGCCAGTCACAGGACAGCTTCATCCTGGCGGGCGAGGGGCTCGAGGTCTTCGAGCCGCGCTTCACCTACCACGGGTTCCGCTACGTCGAGGTGTCGGGCTATCCCGGCACGCCCGACATCGACGCGGTGCGCGGGGTTGTCCTCCACACGGACCTGCCGCGGACGGGCTCCTTCGCCTGCTCCGAGCCCCTCGCGAACGCGATCCACTCCAACACGCTCTGGGGCCAGCGCTCCAACCTGATGAGCGCGCCCACGGACTGCCCTCAGCGCGGCGAGCGCATGGGCTGGCTCGGCGACGCCCAGCTGGCGAGCGAGGAAGCCTGCTGCAACTTCGACATGGCGGGCTTCTACACCAAGTACCTTGAGGACATCAGGCTGGCGCAGAAGCCGGACGGAAGCCTCTCGGACGTGGTGCCGCCCTACTGGCCGCTCTACCCTGCCGATCCGGCCTGGTCGGCGGCCTATCCGGCCCTCGCCTGGGCGATGTACTGGAACTACGGCGACGCGCGGATCCTGGAGCGCCACTACGGCGGCCTGACCCGCTACGTCGACTACCTCGACGCCATGGCCGAGGGCCATATCCTGAACGCGCTCGGCAGCTACGGCGACTGGTGCCCGCCGGGGACGATCTACCCCAAGAAGACGCCGATGGCCTTCACCTCCACCTGGTACCTCTGCCACGACACCCTCACCGTGTCGCGGATCGCGGAGGTCCTCGGCAAGAAGGAGGACGCGGAGCGCTACGCGGCCAGGGCCGCCGAGATCGCCGCGGCCTTCAACGCCAAGTTCCTCCTCGGCGAGGGGCGCTACGCCACCCTGGCCATGAGCCCGATCGACCGGAGCGTCGGGCAGACGACCCAGGCCCTGCCCCTCTTTCTCGGGATCGTGCCCGAGGAGCAGAAGGCGGCGGCAGTCGAGCGCCTCCTCGAGGCGGTGGTCACCGGCGCGGACAGCCACATCGACGCGGGCATCGTCGGCACGCGCTACCTCTTCGAGGCACTCCGCGACGCGGGCCACGCCGACGTGGCTTGGGACGTGATCACGCAGAAGAGCTACCCGGGCTGGGGCTACATGATCGCCGAGGGCGCCACGACACTCTGGGAGCGCTGGGAAAAGCTCGCCGGCATGGGCATGAACAGCCACAACCACATCATGTTCGGCAGCGTGGACGCCTGGTTCTACCGCGGCGCGGCGGGGATCATCCCCCTCGAGCCGGCCTGGAAGAGGGTGCTGGTCGCGCCGAAGACGGTGGGAGGGCTCGCCCACGCGGCGGCGACCCAGGCCACGCCGCGCGGATCGATTTCCGTGTCGTGGAGCCGGAGCCCCTGGCTTTCGGGCGACGGCGCGAAGGCCCGCGCGGCCGGCGCGGATGAGCGCGGCGCCGAGCGGGGCCGGGGCGGCGAATTCCGCCTCTCCGTCTCCATCCCCGACGGGACCTCCGCGCGGATCGTCCTGCCCTACGCGGACCGCGCGCTCTCCCTCGCCGAGGGCGGCCGGGCGATCTGGGGCGAAGGCGCCGCCCCGGCCGCCGGCGGCGCCGCGGCGGGGCTGCCTGCCGGCCTGGGCCGGATCGAGCGCCGCGGCGCTGCCTTCGAGGTCGAGGCGGGCTCCGGGGATTACGAGTTCGCCCTCTCCTGGTGAGGGGCGGGCTTGAACGATTGTCCGAATGTCGCGGCGCTGGAGCGCCGACGACCTAATCGCATTCGAGAGCAATGGAGGTTTTTATGACAAGGAAACTATCGAAGCTCATCTTCGCGATGATCGCGATGGCGACGCTCCTGCCGCTCGCGGCGGGCGCCCAGTCCAAGGTGACGCTGACCATGGTGGTGCCCAACACCACGAACACGGCCGCCTACGAGCAGATCTTCGCCGCCTACAAGGCCAAGACCGGCGTCTCGGTCGAGATCCAGGCCCTGCCCGCCGGCGAGGAGTACGGCCGCCTGATGCAGACCCGCTTCGCGACCAAGGACTATCCCGACCTCTTCGAGATGGATCCGGGCACCAAGCAGTACATCAAGTTCCGCGCCGACGAGACGCTCTACGACTGGACCGACGATCCCATCATCAAGAGGATCGCCCCCAGCACCGTCGACTTCCAGACCCTGGACGACAAGATCTACGGCATTCCCTGGGGATCGACCGGCTCCTACGGCATCTACTACAACAAAGCCGTCTTCAAGACCCTCGGCAAGACCGCTCCCGCCAACTGGGCCGACTTCGTCGCTATCGCCAAGGCCGCCAAGGCCGCGGGCATCATCCCCCTCTACGAGGCAGTGAAGACCGGCTGGCCCCTCCAGGTCTTCTCCTTCGCCGGCTGGACCACCTTCGTCGACCCCGCCATCGGCGACGCGGGCGTGCGCAAGCTCGAGAAGAACGAGCTCAGGCTGAACGAGATCCCCGCCTTCGCCGACGTGCTGAAGCGCCAGTTCGACCTCTACAAGGCCGGCTACACCCAGGACAACGTCCTCTCCGGCACCTACGAGGAGCAGCAGGAGCTCTTCGGCCAGGGCAAGATCGCCATGTCCGCGCAGATTCCCGCCTTCATGTTCGCCCTGGAGCAGAAGTTCGGCAAGCAGTTCGTCACCGACAACGTCGGCTGGTTCCCCCTGCCTTCCGACAAGGACAAGGGCATCGCGATGCTCTCCCCCGCCGGGCAGATCCTCGTGCCGCGCCTGACCAAGAACTACAAGGCCGCCGCCGACCTGGTCCGCTTCATGACCGAGACCGCCAACGTCAACATCCTCTACAAGGTGCTGCCGGGCATCCCCGTCTACACCGAGGCCACGTCCGTCCTCTATCCCGCCCAGGCCGACGTCCTCTCCTTCGTCAAGGCCGGCAAGGCCAAGATCAACGTCCAGAACAGGCTTTCCTCGTCCTTCACCGACTATCCTAAGCTGCTCCAGGCCATGTTCATCGACGGCAACATCCAGAGCGTGCTGACCCAGATCGACGAAAACTATCGCAAGACCGGCAAGGCCAGGCTCCTGCCCGGCTTCTGAGCCCGTTTCGAGACTTCGCATTTCCAGCCCGGGCGGCGAGGGTTTCGCCCCCGACCGCCCGGGCCTTCTTTCAGGGGGTTACGGTGACCAACGTCCAGAGGCAGAGCTACCCGTACTGGTTCCTGCTGCCAGCATTCGCGATCTTCGCGCTCATGTTCCTCGTGCCCACGGGAACCGGCATCTTCTATAGCTTCACCGACTGGAACATCAACACCGAGAAGATCAATTTCGTCGGCCTGCAGAATTACCGCGAGCTGTTCACCGACAAGAAGCTCGTGGCGGCCCTCTGGCACACCCTCGTCTACGCCTTCTCGGTGACCCTCCTCAGGAACGCCATCGGCCTGGGGCTCGCCCTCCTCCTCAACACGAAGGTCAAGCTCCGCGGGCTCTTCCGCACCGTGTTCTTCCTGCCCTACATGATCTCGCCGATCATCATCGGCTACCTCTTCACGGCGATCTACCACCCCGCGAACGGACTCCTGAACGGGGCGCTGCGGCTGGTCGGCCTCAAGTTCATGGCCGTCGACTGGCTCAACGATCCCCGCTACGCCCTCCTCTCGACGATCTTCGTCGACGTCTGGAGGACGGCGGGCTTCTCCATGGTGATCTACCTGGCGGGCCTGCAGATGATCCCGACCGAGCTCTTCGAGAGCGCCTCGCTGGACGGGGCGCGCTATCCCCAGACCTTCCGCTACGTGACTTTCCCCCTCATAGCGCCCTCGCTGACGATCAACCTGACCCTGTCGCTGATCGGCACGATGAAGGTCTTCGTCATGATCCTCGTCCTGACGAACGGAGGGCCGGGCTACGCCACCGAGGTGATCAACACCTACGTGATGACATCCTTCAGCCTCGGCCTCTACGGCCAGGGCACGGCGGCCAACATGCTCCTGACCCTGCTCATCGTCCTGATCGGCTTCCCCGTGCTGGTCCTGCTCCGCAAGAGGGAGGTGGCGCTGTGAAGCGGTCAAACCTGCCCAACATCATCCTCTTCGTCGTCTGCGCCGCGCTGAGCCTCCTGGTCCTGACCCCGGTGGCCATGATCGCGGTGAACTCGCTCAAGAACTCGCGCGAATCGGCGCTCTTCGGGCTCAACCTGCCCAAGGACTTCGTCTGGAAGAACTACGCCTTCGTGCTGTCGAAGCCCGCGGTGGTGCGGGGCTTCCTGAACACGATACTGATCGCGGTGGCCGCCGTCCTGGTGACCAACGTGTCCGCGGCGATGGCAGCCTATATCATCCAGCGCAGGCCGGGCCGGATATCGAGGGCTATCTACTACACATTCCTCCTCGGCCTGGTCATCCCGGTCTCCATCATCCCGACCATCCGCCTGATGATGAACCTGCACCTCCACAACACTTATCAGGGGATCATCCTCTACTTCATCGCCGTGAACCTGCCCTTCACGATCTTCCTCTTCGCCGGTTTCATGAGCTCGGTGCCGAAGGAGATGGACGAGGCGGCGATGATGGAAGGCTGCGGCAAGCTGCGCATGTTCTTCCAGATTATCCTGCCCCTGCTTTCGACGGTCTTCGTCACCTCGACCATCGTGGTCGCCATAGCGGTGTGGGACGATTTCCTCGGGCCTTTCTACCTGATCTCCGACTACAAGAAATGGACCATCGTCTTGAACATTTATTCGTTCGTGTCGCAATATGAAACGAACTGGGGCGTCGTATTCGCCTTCCTCATGCTGGTGATGGCGCCCATCCTGGCCTTGTATTTCGCGCTGCAGCGCCACATCATCTCGGGAGTCACCGCCGGCTCGGTCAAAGGCTAGCCGGGTCGAGGCAGGGGCGCCGCGGAGCCTCGCGGCGATGCGCCCGCGCGGGGGACCCCGCTCGGCGCAAAGGGGTTTGAATGTCGAAGGAAGCTGTCGGAAAGGAATTGCTGGCCGTAGAGCGCCGGGAGCGCGTCCTTGAGCTCATCCAGGAGGAGGGGAGCGCCCGCGTGAAGGCGCTGGCCTCGATCTTCAAGGTTTCCGAGCCGACGATCCGCCAGGATCTCGAGACGCTCGAGGGCGAGGGCTTCGTGATCCGCGAGCACGGGGGAGCCTACCTGCGTTCGGTCTCGCAGCAGGTGGGGACGCTCACGCTCCAGCACATGGAGAACCTGGACAAGAAGATCCTCATCGCCAAGCGGGCCGCCCAGTTCGTGTCCCCGGGGAACCGCATCATCCTCGACTCGGGCTCGACCGTAACGGAGCTGGCCAAGTGCCTCGTGGGCGTGGAGAACCTGACCGTCATCACCAACGCCTTGAACATCGCGCTGATCATCGGCACGAATCCCTCCTGCCAGCTCATGGTGACGGGGGGCGAATTCAAGGCTCCGACGCTCTCCCTCACCGGCGACAAGGCGGCTTTCTTTTTCCGCAACCTCTATGTGGACAAGCTCTTCCTGGCCACGGGGGGCATCTCCGACGCCTGGGAGCTGACCTATCCCGGCTTCAGCGACATCGCGGTGAAGAACGCGATGATGGAGGTCGCCAGGGAGACCTACCTTCTGGCGGATTCCTCCAAGTTCGGCAAGGCCTCCTTCGCCTCCCTGGGCTCCATACGCTGCGTCAACTATCTCATCACGGACGATGGCATCGATCCCGCCGTGGAAAAGGAAATCTCCTCCATGGGCGTGAAGGTGATCATCGCCTGAGCCGCCTGCGCCGGCCGCGCTCGCCGATGAGAGGCGTCTCGCGGCGAGCGGTTTGGGTTGATTGCTTTTTCTTTCTTTTATTTTCGAATAGGCTCGATTGGTTTTGACTTTTTTCGAAAATGAGTTATACTGGGGATATCGCCGGCGCTTTGGCGTTCGGCGTGGAGGACTTCTTTGGATTCCATCGAGCATCTCGGGGAACTATCGTCTGATATCCGCAAGAGCGTCGTAGGCATGATCCATGCCGCGCGCATGGGGCACATGGGCGGCTCGCTCTCGTCCGTGGATATCCTGGTCTCCCTCTACTTTCATTCGATGCGCTGCGGCCCCGCGAATTGGGGCGATCCCGCGCGCGACCACTTCATCATGAGCAAGGGGCACAGCGTCGAAGGGTTCTACGCGGTGCTGGCGCGCGCGGGCTTTTTTCCCGAATCCGCGCTGGCCGACTACGGCAAATTCGGCGGCATGCTTTACGGCCACCCGACGCTCAAGGTGCCGGGCGTCGAGATCCCCTCGGGCTCGCTCGGCCACGGCCTCGCGGTGGGCGTCGGCATGGCGCTGGCGGCGAAGCGCGACGGCCTGCCCTCGCGGGTCTTCGTGCTGATGGGCGACGGCGAGCAGGCCGAGGGCTCGGTCTGGGAGGCTGCCAGGGCGGCCGCGCACTATGGCTTGGACAATCTCGTGGCGATCGTGGACGCGAACGGCCTGCAGATATCCGGCCCCGTGGCCAAGGTCATGAACTCGGGGCCTTTGGCGGCCAAGTACGCGAGCTTCGGCTGGGCGGTCAGGGAGGCCGATGGCCACGATCACGCGGCGTTGACCGCGGCTTTCGATTCGGCGCCCTGGAAGCCCGGCGCGCCGAACTTCCTCCTCGCCCATACCAAGAAAGGGAGGGGGGTGTCCTTTATGGAAAACGACGCGTCCTGGCACCACAGGACGCCGACCGACGACGAGTACGGACGCGCCCTGGCCGAACTGGGCGCCCGACAGGGCTCGGGTGCCGCCGAAGCGTGGGCAGCCGGCGAGGGGGGTGCGCGATGAACGCGGGCAAGGCAAGCTGCAGGCACGCCTTTTCGGCGGCCCTGCTCGAGGCGGCGCGGAAGGATCCCTCGATCTACGCGGTCTGCTCCGATTCCAAGGGCTCGACGGCCCTGGGCGACTTCGAGGCCGCCCTGCCGCGCCAATATGTGGAGGCGGGCATCGCCGAGCAGGACGCGGTGGGCATAGCCGCGGGCTTGGCGCGATGCGACAAGACGGCTTTCGTTTGCGGCCCGGCGAGCTTCTACTCCGCGCGGAGCCTCGAGCAGGTCAAAGTCGACGTCGCCTACGCGGCATCAGACGTCAAGGTGATCGGCATCTCCGGGGGCGTGAGCTACGGCTATCTCGGCAGCACCCACCATGCCCTGCACGATCTGGCGGTCATGCGGACCTTCCCGGGGCTCGAGGTTTTCCTGCCCTGCGACGCTGCGTCGACCGCGGCCATCACCGCCTACCTGGCGGGGAGCGGGAAGCCCGCCTACATGCGCCTGGGGCGCGGCCCGGTCCCCGAAGTCTACGCGCCGGAACTGAAGGCCGAATTCGCGCCGGGCCGCGCCAACCTGCTGCGCGAGGGGCGGGATTGCGCCATCGTGGCCGCGGGCGAGGCGGTGCAGCCGGCGCTGGCGGCGGCGGCTATCCTGGCGGTGCGGGGGATCCAGGCGCGCGTGCTCGACTGTTGGTCAATAAAGCCCTTCGACGTCGCGGCGATCGAGGCCGCCGCCGAGGAGACGGGCTGTATCGTCACCGTCGAGGAGCACAGCGTCCATGGCGGCCTCGGTTCGGCGGTCGCGGAGGCGGTGGCTCAATCGCGGCCCGTGCCGATGCGCATCATCGGCTTTCCCGACGAGTGGGCGCCCGCCGGCTCCTCCGAAGAACTCTTCGCTTACTACGGGCTCACGGCGGAACGGATCGCGGCGGCGGCGGAAGAACTCGCCGCGCGGGCCAAGGGGCGCTGAGCCGTGGCCGGCCGCTTCCTTCTCGCCCTCGACCAGAGCACGCAGTCCACGAAGGCTTTCGCGCTCGACGTCTCGGGGGAGATCGTCGCCAAGGCCTCGAGGCCGCATAGGCAATACTATCCCGAGGCGGGCCGCGTCGAGCACGACCCCGCCGAGATCCTCGCGAACGCCCGCGCGGCGCTCGCGGAGGCGGTGGATTCCGCGGGGATCGACCCGGCCGACATCGCCGCGCTCTGCGTGACAAACCAGCGCGAGACCATCGTAGCCTGGGACGCCGAGACGGGGCGGCCCCTGCACAATGCCCTCGTGTGGCAGGACGACCGGGGCGCGCCGCTCTGCTCCGAACTCGAGGCCAAGGGCTTCGGGCCCCTCGTGCGCGGACGCACGGGGCTGGCGATCGATCCCTACTATTCGGCCAGCAAGCTCGCATGGCTGGCGCGCAATTCCGAGCCCGTCCGCGCCGCCCTCGCTGCCGGCCGGCTGATGGCTGGCACCATGGACGCCTGGCTGGTGTGGAACCTCACGGGCGGCGAGGTTTTCGCCACCGACTACTCGAACGCATCGAGGACGATGCTCTTCGACGCCCGCGAGCTGCGCTGGGACCGGGAACTCATCGAACTCTTCGGCCTTGGCGGCATCCTCCTGCCCGAGCCTCGCTGCTCCGACGCAGGCTTCGGCGAGGCTTGGCTTCCGGGGCTCGGCATCACCGCGCCGATCGCGGGCGTCATGGGCGACTCCCACGCGGCCCTCTTCGGGCACTGCGGCTGGGAGGCCGGCGATGCCAAGGGCTCCTACGGCACGGGCTCCTCCCTCATGCTCAACATCGGCCCCGCCGCAGCGGAGCCGCCCAAGGGCGTCGTCCTCTCGCTGGCCTGGGGATCTTGCGGAAAGCCGAGCTACGTTTTTGAAGGGAACATCCACTCCACCGGCTACACGATGACCTGGCTCCGTGACAAGCTCGGCATCTTCGCCACCGACGACGAGGCCGAGCGCCTCGCCCGCGAAATTCCCGACAACGGCGGCGTCTACCTGGTGCCCGCCTTCTCGGGGCTCGGCGCACCCTACTGGGAGCACGGCATAAGGGCGACGATCACGGGGCTCTCGCACGGCAGCGACCGGCGGCATGTGGCGCGCGCGGGGCTCGAATCCATCGCCTACCAGGTGATGGATCTCGTCGGCGCCATGGCCGCGAACGCCGGCGCCGAGTTCTCCTCGCTCCACGTGGACGGCGGACCGTCGCGGAACGCCTTCCTCATGCAATTCCAAGCCGACATGCTCAGGCTTCCGGTCCTCGTGCCCCCGCGCGACGAGCTTTCGGCGATCGGCGTGTCCTACATGGGCGGTCTGGGTTTCGGTTTCTGGAGATCCCGGGAGGAAATCCTTGGATTCCAGGCCGAGCCGAGGCGCTTCGAGCCTTCGATGCCGTCCGAAACCCGCGAAAAGCTGGCGGCCGAGTGGAAATCGGCGGTCGCCCAGGCGATCTCTCGAAAGATTTGACGAACCTGGCGGAAAGGAGAATGCTATGCAGAAGCGCGTGACGATGGCCGAGCGGCCGCTCACCTTCGGCGTGATCGTGAGTTCGAGGCTTTTCTTCAATGCGGCGCACGCCATCGGCGCGCGCGCCGACCTCCTCGCGGCGATCGCCGCGGCGGGGCACCGCGCGGTGATCGGCGACCCGGGCCTCACTTCCGACGGCGCCGTCGCGGGCCTCGGGGACGCGAAGAAGTACGCGGCCCTCTTCGGCGAGGCGCGCGGCGAGATCGACGGCATCATCGTGTCGCTGGCAAATTTCGGCGACGAGATCGGCGTGGTCGAGACGATCGTGCGCGCCGCCCTCGGCGTGCCGGTCCTCGTTCAGGCCTGCCCCGACAAGCTCGGCGAACTCGGCGTGAAAGGCCGCCGCGATTCCTACTGCGGCAAGATCTCCGTCTGCAACAACCTCTACCAGTACGACATCCCCTGGACTGACACGGCGAGCCACGTGGTCGACCTCGCGAGCCCCGAGTTCGCGGCCGACCTCGACTTCTTCGCCCGCGTGTGCCGGACGGTGCGCGGACTGCGCGGCGCCAGGATAGGCGCGATCGGCGCGCGCCCCGGCGCCTTCCAGACCGTGCGCTACAGCGAGAAGCTCCTCCAGAGGGCGGGAGTGACCGTCGTTCCCGTCGACCTTTCGGAAATTTTCGCCGCCGCGCGTTCCCTGGGCGAAGGCGACGCCGCCGTCGCCGCCAAGGTGGGCGAGATCCACGCCTACGGGCGGGTGCCCGCCTCGATCATCGCCGACAGGGTCGTCGCCCAGGCCAGGCTCTCGGTGGCCATCGAGCGCTGGCTGGAAGCGAACGACTGCGACGCCAGCGCCATCCAGTGCTGGAACTCGATGGAGGAGAATTACGGCTGCGCCAGCTGCCTTACGATGAGCATGGCCTCCGAATCCCTGCGGCCGAGCGCCTGCGAGGTGGACGTCACCGGCGCCCTGTCGATGCTCGCCCTCACCCTCGCCTCGGGAAGCCCGGCCGCCCTCCTGGACTGGAACAACAACTACGGCGACCGGGGCGACCTGGTGGTCGGCACCCACTGTTCGAATTTCCCGCGAAGCTTCATGGGCGCGCCCATCGAGATATCCAACCTCGACCTCCTCGGAGAGACCTTCGGCGCCGAGCGCTGTTTCGGGGCCATCAAGGGGCATGTCGCGCCGGGCGCCTTCACCTACTTCCGCGTCTCCACGGACGACGCGAAGGGGAAGCTGAAGTGCTACGCGGGCGAGGGCGAGTTCACCGCCGATCCCTTCCCGATGGACGGGGGCATCGCGGTGTGCAGGATCCCCGCGATACGCGAGGTGATGCGCCACGTCACCCGCGAGGGCTTCGAGCACCACGTGGCCATGGCCCGCGGCTCCACGGCGGCCGCGCTGCGCGAGGCGGTAGAGCGCTACCTGGGCTGGGATTTCTTCTCGGCATGATCGTTCCGACGCCGCGCGGCTGACTCCATCGCGCCGCGCGGCGGGAATGGCCGCCGAAGGAGGGGCCGTGGAAAAGGTGCTGCTTCCCCACACCGACCTCGAAGTCTCGCGGATCATCGCCGGCTGCATGAAGCTCGGCGGCGGCTGGACGCCCGGCGTCGCCGTCGGCGAGGCCCACGCTGCCCAGGCCGAGGCCTTTATCGCGGGCGCCCTCGATGCCGGCGTCAACTATTTCGACCACGCCGACGTCTACGCCTGGGGCAGAGCCGAGGAAGCCTTCGGCCGCGGCTTGGCGCGCCAGCCCGGCCTGCGGCCCCGCATCGTCATCCAGACGAAGTGCGGCATCCGCTGGAAGGACGAGCCGGTTGGTGCGCCGCACCGCTACGACTTCAGCCGCGGGCACATCGTCGCCTCCGCCGAGGGCTCGCTCCGCAGGCTGAAGACCGACTACCTGGACATCCTCCTCCTGCATCGCCCCGATCCCCTCTGGGAGGGCGAGGAGATCGCCGCCGCTTTCGCGGAACTGAAAGCCGCCGGGAAGGTCCGCCACTTCGGCGTTTCGAACATGAACGCCGGGCAGATGGCCTATCTCCAGCATTTCCTGGAGGAGCCCCTCGTGGCGAACCAGCTGCAGATGAGCCTGCTCCACAACGGCTTCGTCGAGGCCGGCATCTCCTTCAACCAGGCTTCCGAAGGCTATCCCCAGGGGTGGGAGGGCGCGCTCGAGTACTGCCGCCTGAACGGCGTCGCCCTGCAGGCCTGGAGCCCGTTGGACAAGGGACTTCTCGTAGGCGCTCCGCTCTCCGACCTGTCGCCGGCGCAGCGCGCCGCCGCCGAGCTGCTGCGCGCCATGGCCGCGGAGAAGGGTGCGCCGCCCGAGGCCATCGCCCTGGCCTGGCTTCTGCGCCATCCGGCTGGCATCATGCCGGTGCTCGGCACCACCGACCCCGGGCGCTTCGCCGCCTGCGCCGCGGCCACCTCGGTCCGCCTGAGCCGGGAGGAATGGTACGGCCTCCTCGAGGCGGTCCGCGGCCGGCCGGTGCCGTAAAGCCCGGCCGGGGCGCGACGGCGCGACGGGCAGCCCGGGGCGCAGGCGGAGCGCCGCGGTCCGGCGGAGTGGCGGAGTGGCGGAGTGGCGGAGTGGCGGAGTGGCGGAGTGGCGGAGTGGCGGCGCGTCCTGCTTAGTCCTGCCTAATCCTGTTATCCTGTCTTTCCCAAGCATTCGATTTTTTGAATTTTTCTTCTTGACAGAATAAAAAAGTTCCACGATGATCTAAAACATAGGACATCATACGTCTTACGTGTTCCGTCTCTCAACGATGGCGCCGACGATACTGTCCTGTAAGCGAGGTCGATATCATGCGAACCATAGCAGCGATTTACACGGGCGTCGCGCTCGTGAAGCCCCTCTCCGACCAACTCAAGGAAGCTCTCCCCGGCTTCCGGATCATGAATATCCTGGACGACAGCCTCATCGCCGAGATCATCGCGGAAGGCCGGCTCACCCCGGCGGTCCGCCGGCGCCTCTACTCCTACTACGACGCGGCGGCATCGGCAGGCGCCGAACTCATCCTCAACACCTGCTCGTCGATCGGCGACGCGGTCTACGCGGCCCGCGAGTTCATCCCGGTGCCCATCGTCCGGATCGACGAGGCCATGGCGCGGCGGGCCGTGGCCGAGGCGAGCAGGATCGCCGTGCTGGCGACGCTCTCCACCACGCTGGATCCGACGATCAGCCTGGTGAAGCGCTGCGCCGCCGAGGCGGGCAAGACCGTCACGGCGATCTCGGCAGTGGCCGAGGGCGCGTTCCCCGCGATCACCGCGGGCGACGCCGCCACCCACGACCGCCTCGTCGCCGAGACGGCGAAAAAGGTGGCCGAGGACTGCGACGTCATTCTCCTGGCCCAGGGCTCGATGGCGCGCATGGAAGCGCCCCTGCGCGAGCTCACCGGCAAGACGGTGTACTCGAGTCCGCGGCTGGCGATCGAGACGCTCAAAAAAATGCTGGAGGCCGGAAACTGATATGATCGAACGAGCGAGAATCGAGGCGCTTGAGGAGCGCGCGCGGCAGATCCGCCGCGATGTCGTCGAGATGGTCTACCGGACCGGCGACGGACACCCTTCGCCCAGCATGTCGGCCGCCGACATGATCGCGGCGCTATATTTCGACGTTATGCGGCTCGATCCGGCCAATCCCTCGTGGGAGGGCCGCGACCGTTTCGTCCTCTCCAAGGGCCACGCCTGCCCGGCGATGTACGCCGCGTTGTGCGGCAGAGGCTACTTCCCCCGCGAGGAGCTTTTCACGCTCCGCTTCCTGCACACGCGCCTGCAAGGCCACCCCTACGCGCCCAAGACGCCCGGCCTCGACGCCACCACCGGCTCACTCGGCAACGGCGTCTCGGTCGGCCTCGGCATGGCGCTCGCCGCCCGCATCAAAAAGCTCGACTACCGCGTCTACGTGATCACGGGCGACGGCGAACTCGGCGAGGGGCTCATCTGGGAGGCCGCCATGTGCGCGGGCCACCAGAAAGCGGCCAACCTCACCGTCTTCGTCGACAACAACAACTACCAGAGCGGCGGCACCGTCGGCGAGGTGTCCGGCGTCTACCCGATCGCCGAGAAGTGGCGCGATTTCGGCTGGCACGTCCAGGAGATCGACGGCCACGACATGGGGCAGATACTCCAGGCTGTCGAAAACGCGCAACGCGAGAATGAGCGCCCCTCGGCCATCGTCGCCAAGACGGTGAAGGGCAAGGGCGTCTCCTTCATGATCGGCGACAATTCCTGGCACAAGCGCGTCTACACCGACAAGGAATACGAAATCGCGATGCGCGAGCTCGGAGGCGCGAGATGAGCGACCAGTACGACAGCACCAGGGTGGGTTTCCGCGACGGCCTCGTCGCCCTCGCCGAGAAGCGCGACGACATCGTCTTCGTATCCACCGATTCCCTCAAGGTGGTGAAGGGCGAGCCCTTCGCCGCGCGCTGGCCCGAGCGCGTGATCGAGGTCGGCATCGCCGAGCAGAACGGCGTGGCCCTCGCCGCCGGCCTCGCGAGCGCCGGCCTGCGCCCATATCTCTGCACCTACGCGGGCTTCCTGACGATGCGCGCCTGCGAGCAGATGCGCACCTTCGTCGGCTACCCGAAAGCGAACGTGCGCTTCGTGGGCGTGAACGCGGGCCTCTTCGGCGGCAACCGCGAGGGCGTTTCGCACCAGTTCATCGAGGACATCGGCATCCTGCGCGCGATTCCGGGATTCACGATCCTCTGCCCGGCTGACGGCGGGCAGACCAAACAGGCGGTGCTGGCCTCGGCCGACATCGAAGGCCCCGTCTACATCCGCATCGGCTCGGGGCGCGAGGAACGCGTCTTCCCCGAGGGAACGCCCTTCGAGATCGGCAAGATACGCGTTATGCGATCTTATGGCGACGACGTCGCGCTCTTTTGCCACGGCTTCGTGACCAACAGGGTCCTCGCGGCCGCCGAGGAACTAAGGCGCTCGGGCGTCGGCGCCACCGTGGTCGAAGTGGCCACGATAAAGCCGCTGGACGCGGCGGGCATCGCCGAAGTCCTGGGCCGCTGCCGCTGCGCCGTCACCGTCGAGGACCACAACGTGATCGGCGGCCTGGGCAGCGCGATTTCCGAAGTCATCGCCGAGGGCGAGGGGGGAGCTGCGGGCGCGCGGCTCGTCCGCCTCGGCTTGCAGGACTGCTACGGCGAGTCGGGCTTTCCCGACGAGCTTCTGGACGCCTACGGCATGTCGGTGGCCGACATCGCGGCCGCGGCGGCCAGGGCGAGGGCCGGCCGGCCATAGGGGCCGCGCGGGGCGCCGTTCGCCGCGGCGCCGCCCGCCGGCACTACGTTGTGCGATATCCATCGACGCGGGGATCCGCGGTGATGGCAGCAATTTCACGATTTTCCAAGGAGGCAATTGGAATGAAAAAGGCACTGCTCGCAGCATTAGTCCTGTCCATGGTTTTCGGCGTCATGTCGGCGGCGGCC